>CAZEKX010000033.1:0-21549 GCA_964512955.1 uncultured Bacteroidaceae bacterium | reverse complement strand
GTATCCCGTTCACGCATACGACGTTTTACCATCTCCACAAGTTCATAGTTCTTTATACCCCAGTCGGGTGCAATAAGCAGTTCTTTTGGCGACTGCGATGCAAAACGTTCCAGCACAATGTCGGGGCGCAAACGCTCTACATAATCAACAACAGTTTCTACATATTCGGTAAGAGTAAACAGATGAAAATCAGAAGGTTTCTCTTCAAATTCCTGTGCCATGCGTGTTCCACGTATCAATTGCAACTGGTGCAGTTTAAGAGTTGTGATAGGTAATTCCGACAAAACATCAGCATGATGTATTATGTCGTGGCGTGTTTCACCCGGCAGCCCCAAAATAATATGTACCCCTACCGGTATTTCACGTTCAGACGTACGTTTCACTGCATCTGCAGCCACAGCATAATTATGTCCGCGGTTTATACGTATCAATGTTGCATCGCAAGTACTCTCTATGCCATATTCCACAAGAACGAATGTTTGTTCCGATAAACGCTGCAGATAGTCGAGCAAGTCATCGGGCATACAATCGGGCCGTGTACCAATAACAATTCCCAAACAACCATCAACCGAAAGAGCCTCCTCGTAACGACGTTTTAGAGCATCCAAGGAGTCGTATGTATTTGTATATGCCTGGAAATAAGCAAGGTAACGCATATCGGGATATTTATGCGAAAAGAAGCCAATTCCCTCACGCATCTGTTCGCCAATAGTTTTATCTCTATGACAATATGCCGGATTAAACGTTTGATTGTTACAGAAAGTACAGCCTCCACGTCCAACAGTGCCATCTCTGTTTGGACATGTAAAACCACCATCGAGTGTAATTTTTTGTACCTTACACCCAAAACGGTTACGTAAGAAAGTGCTGAAATCGTTATAATAAAAACGTTGTTCTGTCATATACAAAATATGTATTCCAATTGCGAATGTAGTAAAAGTTTCTCGAATCTCCTAATTCCCACAAAACACTCCAATTTATTAGTCGTTTAGTTTACAAGTTGTTTAAGATTCTTAATATTTTAGTTTTTCGATATTTCTATGTATCTTCGCACAGAATAAGAAACAAAATCAACAACCATAATGAAAAGAATTCTTACAATTGCATTAATTGCAATAATGACAATGCCACTATTTGCCGGCAACAATCTAAAGTTACAAGACGTAATAAATTACGCCTATTGGCCCGAAACATATTCAGCCATTAAACCAATGGCCGATGGCGAGCATTTTGCCCGTTTAAGTAGCGACCGTAGCATGGTGTTGCAATATTCATTCAAGAGTGGCGAGGTGGTAGATACAATTTTCGATGCAGCAACAGCACGTGGTTTCAACCATAAGCGCATAGATGGCTACCAATTCTCACCCGACGAAAGTCGCCTGCTCATTCAAACAAAAACCACTCCCATTTATCGTCGTTCATTTACAGCAGAACACTATATTTTCTCGCGCAAGAACAACAAAGTTGCTCCACTCTCACAGAATGGAGCACAACAGGTCCCCAAGTTTTCACCCGACGGGACAATGATTGCTTTTGTACGCAACAATAACATTTTCATTGTAAAACTGCTGTTCGACAACAGTGAGTCTCAGGTAACAAAAGATGGTGAGTTCGGAAAGGTTCTTAACGGTATACCCGACTGGGTATACGAAGAGGAGTTTAGCACCAATTGCTCATACGACTGGAGTGCCGACAGCAAGATGCTTGCATACATACGTTACGATGAGAGCAACGTCATGAACTACGATATGCCTATGTACATTCCTACACAGAGTAAAGTAGAATATGATCCCTATGTTGCACCCTACAGTTATAAATACCCCGTTGCAGGAGCCGACAACTCAAAGGTTTCTGTTCACACATTCGATGTAAAAAGCAGAGTAAACCGCCAAATGAAATTGGAGATTGGCAACGAGGATTACATTCCACGCATACAGTTCACCAAAGACCCCGATATGCTTGCCATAGTAACCCTTAACCGCCATCAAAGTGTAATGGATATTTTTGCTGCAAACCCATTGTCGGGATTGTGTAAACGTATTCTACGTGAGGAGAGCAAGAAATATCTTAACGAGGCAACATATACAAAGATAAAATTCTACGACAAGCATTTTGTGCTACATAGCGAACGTAGCGGATACAATCATTTATACCTTTATACACTTGGTGGAGACCTTGTGCGCCCTATAACACAAGGCGAATACGAAGTAACCAATTTCTTTGGATGGAACGAAAAAAAGAACGAATTCTACTACCAGAGCAACGAAGGAACCCCCCTACGCGACAACGTATACAAAATAAATGCAAAAGGTAAAAAAGTACGTCTCACAAGTGGCGACGGCACAAACAGTACCGTATTCTCAAGCGGAATGAAATATTTCATAAACACATTCGACAACCTTACCACCCCACCCATTGTTACCACAAACGATAACAACGGGAAAATTATAAAAACCCTTATAGACAATAGCCGTTTAAGTGAAAAGTTAAAAAGCGTAGACATGCCTCAGAAGGAGTTTTTCTCCTTTACAACAAGCGATGGCATTCAAATAAACGGTTGGATGATTAAGCCACACGATTTCGATGCAAACAAAAAGTATCCTGTTATAATGCATCAATACAGTGGCCCATACTCACAAAGCGTAAAAGACACGTGGTACACAGGTATGTACCCCGGTGCTATGTACGAAGCATATATGACAGAGCAAGGTTTCATTATGGTATGTGTCGATGGACGTGGAACAGGTGGACGCGGAACCGATTTTGGAAAGTGTACATATATGCAATTGGGAATATACGAACCAAAGGACCAAGTTGAAGCAGCCAAATATTTAGGGACATTGCCATATATCGATAAAGAGAATATAGGAATGTGGGGATGGAGTTTTGGCGGATACAACACAATAATGTCCATGAGTCAGGACGATGCAGTATTCAAAGCCGGTGTAGCCATTGCCGCACCCACCGACTGGCGTTTTTACGACACCGTATATACAGAGCGTTATATGCGAACACCAAAAGAGAACAAAGAGGGGTACGATGCAGGTTCTGCAATAGTTAATGCCAAAAAGTTAAACGGTAAATTGTTACTTATTCATGGTACAGCCGATGACAATGTACACTTCCGTAACATGTTACGATATATACATGTTCTTAATCAGGCCGGCAAACAGCATGAGGTGGCACTATACCCCGACAGTAATCATAGTATATTCTTTGGTAGCAACACCCGCTATCACCTGTTCGAGCGTATGACAAAATTCTTTATAGAGAATCTTAAATAAAGAATTTTATAAACAATATTTAACGACAATATAAGGCAACAAAAATCTTATATTGTCGTTAAATATTTCATATATCATACCACAGATACAACATGAGCCTACTATTAACATTTATTTTGGTCTGTTTTTTTGTCGGAAACAGTTACATATTCATTCGTGCATTACAAACAATAACGAGTGCACCGCTATGTCTTAAGATAATATTCGGTATTCTATTTTGGTTATCGGCAATATCACTATTTATTGTTTTGGCACTAAGACACTCGAACATGCCCGAATTTTTGCCAAAGACAATGTTCAAGATTGGTAGCACATGGTTGGTTTTTGTACTTTACATGTCGCTGTTTCTTTTTACATTGGATTGCATAAAATACTTTTTTGCACCCGGCATGAAGCACACATTCCTGTATTCACTCTTGGCAACAATACTGCTATTGCTTTATGGATATATAAACTATCTTCATCCTAAGATTAACAGAATAGATATAACCATAGACAAACCAATAGAAGGAGACAGTATAACCATTGCAGCCGTAAGCGACATGCATTTGGGATACGGAACAGGCAAAAAGCGTCTGAAAGAGTTTGTAGAGATGATAAACAACGAAAACCCCGATTTAATACTTATTGCAGGAGACCTTATAGACAACAGTCTGATTCCACTGCAGAACGAAAGAATGGATGAAGAACTAACAGAGTTAAAAGCACCAATGGGCATATATATGTGTCCCGGAAATCACGAATATATAAGTGGAATAGAGAAAAGCAAACAATTTATAACCGACTGTGGAATAAATATGTTAACAGATAGTATTGTAGAACTACCCAACGGAATACAACTTATATGCCGGGACGACATTTTCAACAACCGACGCCTACCACTCGACAGTTTGGTCTCTAAAACAGACAATAACAAGCCCATTATAATTTTAGACCACCAGCCACATGATATAGCAAAGAAAGATAAAGCAAGAATAGACCTGCAAATTAGCGGACATACCCACAACGGACAGATTTGGCCAGGCAACATTGCAACAGACATTCTCTTTGAACAGAGTCATGGTTACCGTAAATGGAGCCACTCACATGTTTATGTTTCCAGTGGTATTTCACTATGGGGACCACCATTCCGCATAGGTACAAACAGCGATATGGCAATATTCAAAATACGTTCAACAAAACAATAAACAAATGAAAAAACTAAAGATTTTTTACCAAGAGCGATGCCCGTTCTGCAAGAGAGCATTCCGATATATCGACGAATTGAAAGAGGAAAACGAGACATACCGTTTTATTGAACCGGAATGCATAGAAGAGACACAGGAAGCCGATTATGCCGATACATTCGATTACTATTACGTACCCACGTTCTACATTGACAAAGTAAAAGTACACGAAGGCGGTATAACCAAGGACGAAGTAAAAGATATTCTTAACAGAGTATTAGAATAACAAGCAAACACCAAGCCTGACACACATTAAAACCGAGCGAAAAATTGCAGTTTTCTTGCCTTTTCGCTCGGTTTGCATTATCTTCGCACAGAATATATAATTTATTAAGGTATCAACACATAAAGATATTAAAGATGAGCGACCAACGTTATATGATGCGCGGTGTTTCGGCATCGAAAGAAGATGTACACAACGCTATAAAAAACATAGATAAAGGACTATATCCCAAAGCATTTTGTAAGATAATCCCCGACATTTTAGGTGGCGACCCCGAATATTGTAACATCATGCATGCCGATGGTGCCGGAACAAAATCCTCGCTGGCATACCTCTATTGGAAAGAGACCGGAGACATTTCGGTATGGAAAGGCATTGCACAAGATGCATTAATTATGAATATCGACGACCTGCTATGCGTTGGTGCCACAGACAACATATTGGTATCATCGACAATAGGACGCAACAAACTGCTTGTTCCCGGAGAGGTTATTTCGGCTATCATAAACGGAACAGACGAACTGCTTGCCGAACTGCGCGAAATGGGTGTGGGAGTATATGCAACAGGTGGTGAAACCGCCGATGTAGGCGACCTTGTACGCACCATAATTGTAGACAGCACAGTAACCTGTCGCATGAAACGTAGCGAAGTAATTGACAATGCCAACATCGCAGCAGGCGATGTCATCGTGGGACTAGCCTCTTACGGGCAGGCAACATACGAAAAAGAGTATAATGGTGGCATGGGTAGCAACGGATTAACATCGGCGCGTCACGATGTATTCGGAAAATATCTTGCAGAGAAGTATCCCGAGAGTTACGACGGAGGTGTACCTGCCGAACTGATATATTCGGGTAATCTGCAACTAACCGATGCTGTAGAAGAGTCTCCATTGGATGCAGGCAAATTAGTATTGTCGCCAACCCGTACATACGCACCCATTGTTAAGAAACTGCTCGACGCACTGCGTTCGCATATTCATGGCATGGTACACTGTTCGGGCGGTGCGCAAACCAAAGTCATGCACTTTGTAGAGAACAAACGAGTGATTAAAGACAACCTATTCCCCATTCCACCCCTTTTTAAGACTATAAAAGAGCAGAGTGGTACCGACTGGGCAGAGATGTATAAAGTGTTCAACATGGGACACCGTTTGGAGGTTTATCTAAGCCCCGAATATGCCGAAGAGGTTATCGCCATAAGCAAGAGTTTTGGAGTAGATGCACAGATTGTGGGACGTGTTGAGGCGGCAGAAAAGAACGAACTGATAATAGAAAGTCCCTACGGAACATTCAAGTACTGATTCTGCCAAATACAAATAAACAATGAAGAAGTTCATATCCTATATATGCAGTACCATTCCTCTATGTATATTACTTTATATGTTGTATATATGCTATAAAGTATTTGTAGGAGCACATTCAGAGTTTAAATATGCAGACTCTATTGTATGGTGCTTTGCTACTTTTGGATGGGGACTTATTACATACAATGTGATAGTACGTAAATATGCTTGGTTAAAAACCTTTGCAAGTAACAAAGATTAATGGAAAATAATTCACTTTTAAATAAACTCAACGACCTGGATGCACGTTTTCAAGAGGTTGGATTACTAATTACCGACCCAGCCGTAGTTGCAGACATGAAACGTTACGTTAAACTGAACAAGGAGTATCGCGACCTTGAGCAGATTATGAATGCACGTAAACGTTACATTTCGCTTCTCGAAGGGCAAACGGAGGCAAAAGACCTGCTTGTCAATGAGAGCGACAATGAATTACGTGAAATGGCACGTGAAGAATTGGAACGGTGCACCTCGGAGATTCCGGCATTAGAGGAAGAGATAAAATTATTACTCATTCCAAGCGACCCGCAAGACGACAGAAATGCCATACTGGAGATACGTGGTGGCACAGGAGGAGATGAAGCGGCAATTTTTGCAGGAGACCTCTATCGCATGTATAGTAAATATTGCGAAAGCAAAGGATGGCGCATGGAAGTATCCAGTTGTAGCGAAGGTACATCGGGCGGATACAAAGAGATTATATGCACAGTTTCGGGAGAGAAGGTATACGGAACATTGAAATATGAATCGGGAGTACACCGAGTACAACGCGTACCGGCAACAGAGACACAAGGACGTGTACATACATCGGCTGCATCGGTGGCTGTATTACCCGAAGCAGAACCATTCGATGTGGAGATAACCGAGAGTGCTATAAAATGGGACACATTCCGTTCAAGTGGTGCCGGTGGACAGAATGTAAACAAAGTGGAGTCGGGAGTACGTCTGCGCTACCCATGGTTAAACCCCGAAACAGGGCAAACAGAGGAGATACTTATTGAGTGTACCGAAACACGCGACCAACCCAAGAACAAAGAACGAGCCTTGGCGCGTTTACGTACCATGATATACGACCGCGAACACCAACGTTATGCCGACGACATTGCAAGCAAGCGCAAGACAATGGTATCTACCGGAGACCGTTCGGCAAAGATACGCACATACAACTATCCACAAGGACGTATAACAGACCATCGCATTAACTATACGATATACAACCTTCAAGCATTCGTAAACGGTGATATACAGGACTGTATAGATCATTTGATTGTTGCCGAAAATACCGAACGCATGAAAGAGAACGAATTATAAAACCGAAAAACCAATAAAATCATATAATCATGAACAAGCAAGAACTCGTAAAACAGATTAAAGAAAAACGTTCATTCCTTTGTGTAGGATTAGATAGCGACATAAAAAAATTACCTGCATGCGTAATGGAGTGCGAAGACCCTGTATTCGAATTTAATAAAGCCATAATAGATGCAACAGCACCTTATACCGTAGCATACAAACCAAACCTTGCATTCTACGAAGCAACAGGCGTAAAAGGATGGATTAGCCTCGAAAAAACAGTTCAATACATTAAAGAAAACTATCCCGAAATATTCATTATAGCCGATGCAAAACGTGGTGATATTGGAAACACATCGGCACTCTATGCACGCTCATTCTTTGGTGAAATGAAAGTTCATGCACTTACCGTTGCTCCTTACATGGGCGAGGACAGTGTATCGCCATTCCTTTCATACGACGATGCCTGGGTTATAGTTCTTGCACTCACATCGAATCCCGGTTCTCACGATTTCCAACTTACCAAAGACGAAAATGGCGAGATGCTTTTCGAAAAGGTATTGCGTACATCACAGAAATGGGGAAGCGACCAAAATATGATGTATGTTGTTGGTGCCACACAAGGAAAATCGTTCGAAAATGTCCGCAATATTGTACCTAATCACTTTTTGCTTGTCCCCGGAGTAGGCGCACAAGGAGGTTCACTCGAAGAGGTCTGCAAATATGGAATGAACGACGAATGTGGTTTACTTGTAAACGCGAGTCGTGCCGTTATTTTCGCCGATAGTAGTGAAAACTTTGCAACTGTAGCAGGCGAAAAAGCACATGACTACCAATTGCAAATGGAAAAAGAACTTATTGCAAAAGGTGTTATAGAATAAAAAGCATAAAAGTTGCATGAAAATAAGTTATAATAACCGATAAAAAATGTACATTTTGCGTTTTTTTGTGCAAAAACACAACCGGCTTTGGTAAATATTCACTATTTTCGCAAAATAAAGTATTGGTTACGAATAACGTAATACTGACAAAACAGCGTCGAACCACACAAAAGGTTCAGTCGCAGTTGTCATAAAAGTTTTATAATTAAAATAATTGAATTATGAAATTTACGGCAAAACAGATTGCATCCTTCATTGACGGAGAAGTATTAGGCAATGAAAATGCAGAAGTGTACACATTTGCAAAAATAGAAGAAGGTGTTCCCGGAGCACTCTCTTTCTTGGCAAATCCAAAATACGAAGAACACATATACAGCACACAATCTACTATTGTATTGGTGAATCGTGATTTTGAGCCCAAAAGCGAAATAAAAGCCACCCTCATTAAAGTAGATAATGCCTATGGCAGTTTAGCAAAACTAATGACACTGTACGAGGCAAGCAAGCCCAAGAAACAAGGAATAAGTTCATTGGCATCTATTGCATCGACAGCAAAAATTGGAGAGAACTGTTACATAGCACCTTTCGTTGTAATTGGTGAGAATTGCGAAATTGGAGATAATACAATATTGCACGACGGTGTTTCTATTGGAGATGGTGCTAAAATTGGAAACAATTGTCTGTTGTATGCACATGTATCGGTGTACCACGATTGTCGTGTCGGGAACAACTGCATATTGCATAGCGGTAGCGTAATAGGTGCCGACGGTTTTGGTTTTGCACCCACAAGCAATGGTTACGAGAAGATACCACAAGTAGGTATTGTAATTATTGAGGATGATGTAGAGATTGGTGCCAACACCTGTATTGACAGAGCAACAATGGGAGCCACAGTAATACATAGCGGAGTAAAACTGGACAACCTTGTACAGATAGCACATAACGACGAAGTTGGATGTCATACAGCAATGGCAGCACAAGTCGGTATTGCCGGTTCTACAAAGATTGGAGAATGGTGTATATTCGGAGGTCAAGCAGGAATTTCGGGACACTGCACCATAGGAGACCGTACTACAGTGGGACCACAATGCGGAACAATAGGCAACCGCAAAGGTGGCGAGACCCTTCTTGGTTCTCCGGCAATAGATGCAAAAGAGTACATACGCGCATCGGCATATCTTAAGAGATTGCCCGATATGGATAAGAAGATAAAAGAACTCACACGTGAGTTAGAAGCACTCAAAAAGGAAAATAAAAAAGATTAACATATTATCATGAACAACAAACAGAAAACATTAAACGGAAGTTTTTCACTTTTTGGTAAGGGACTTCACACTGGATTAAGCCTTACGGTAACATTCAATCCCGCACCCGAAAACTACGGTTATAAGATACAGCGTATCGACCTTCCCGGTGAGCCCATAATTGATGCGGTAGCCGAGAATGTTACAGAGACAACACGTGGAACCGTTTTATCAAAAGGAGATGCAAAGGTAAGTACAATAGAACATGCAATGGCTGCTCTGTTTGCCTTGGGCATCGACAACTGTCTTATGCAGGTAAATGGTCCCGAGTTCCCCATACTCGATGGTAGTGCAATACAATATGTAGAAAACATAGAACGTGTAGGTGTTAAAGAACTGAATGCCGAGAAAGATGTCTTTATAATAAAATCGAAAATAGAGATTAAAGACGAAAAAACCGGCAACTCCATTATCATACTCCCCGATGAGAAATTCAGTCTTAATGTACTTGTACATTACGAATCGGGTATCCTCTACAACCAATATGCAACGTTGGAAGATATGGAGGATTTCAAGAGCGAGATAGCGTCGAGCCGTACATTTGTATTTGTTCGCGAATTGGAGCCTCTTTTGGCCGCGGGACTTATAAAAGGTGGCGACCTCGATAATGCCATAGTGATTTACGAGCGTGAGATGCCACAAGAGCAATACAACCATTTGGCAGACATAATGGGAGTGCCTCACATGGATGCAAAGAAACTAGGTTACCTGAACCACAAGCCTTTAGTATGGAACAACGAGCCTGCTCGCCATAAACTATTGGATATCATTGGCGACCTTGCACTGATAGGAAAACCATTACAAGGACGAATAATTGCAACATGTCCCGGCCACACAATAAACAACAAGTTTGCACGCGCAATGCGCAAAATCATTCGTGAGCACCAGATTCAGGCACCCACATACAACCCGAATGCAGAACCCGTGATGGATGTAAATCGTATTCGCGAGTTACTCCCCCACCGCTACCCGTTCATGCTTATAGACAAGGTAACAGAGTTGGGTTCGAACTACATTGTAGGTGTAAAGAATGTAACAGCCAACGAACCGTTCTTCCAAGGCCACTTCCCCGAAGAGCCGATAATGCCCGGTGTACTTCTTGTAGAGGCGATGTCGCAGTGCGGCGGTTTGCATGTACTCAACATGCTCGATGAGCCTAAAAGATACTCCACATATTTTATAAAGATGGAGAAGATAACATTCCACAAAAAAGTTGTACCCGGTGATACCATAGTATTCCGTGTAGAACAGGTAAGTCCTTTACGCCATAGTTTGTCGGTAATGAAAGGCTATGCATTTGTTGGTGAGAAGTTGGCAGTAGAGGCACAGTTCACAGGTCAAATAATAAAAAACAAGTAATAACATAAAAAACATATTACTATGATAAGTCCATTGGCATACGTTGACCCCGAAGCAAAAATCGGTGAAAATTGCGAGATTGGTGCATTTGCATATATCGACAAAAATGTTGTAATTGGCGACAATTGTGTGATAATGCCTCATGCTTCGGTACTCTATGGTACACGCATGGGTAATAACAACAAAATATTTCATGGTGCAGTAATTGGCGGTATACCTCAGGACCTTAAGTTCAGAGGAGAAGATACAACCTGCGAGATTGGTGACAATAACTTAATCCGAGAGAATGTAACCATAAACAGAGGAACAGCATCCAAAGGCAAAACAATTGTTGGCAGCAACAACCTGTTCATGGAGAATTCTCACATAGGTCATGACTCCGAAATAGGAAGTGGATGTATTATAGGAAATTCCAGCAAAATTGCAGGTGAAGTTGTTATAGACGACAATGCCATACTTAGCGCATGCGTACTTGTACATCAATTCTCACACATTGGTGGTTATGTAATGATACAAGGTGGCAGTCGCTTAAACAAAGATATACCTCCTTATATAATAGTAGGACGCGAACCGGCACGCTACTGCGGACTGAACATCGTAGGTTTGCGCCGTCGTGGTTACAGCAACGAAACAATAAAGAGCATACACGATGCCTATCGTTTGATATATCAAAGCGGTAACAATGTTTCGGACGGAGTAAAAAAGATTAAGGAGACAATCCCTGCCTGTCCCGAGGTTGATTACATTCTCAATTTCATTGAGAAAGATGCAACCAGAGGTATTATTGGATAATAGTAATATTAATATACTCTAGATATGATATACAAATTCAGATTGTTATCGGACGAGGTAGAAGATTTCAGAAGAGACATTGAGATAGATTCCGATGCCACATTCATTGAATTGCATAAAGCAATTTTGGAGGCAGTAAACTACCCCGATGACCAAATGACCTCGTTTTTTATATGTAACGAGAAATGGATTAAAGAGGTAGAGATTACACTCGAAGACATGGGTAGTCGTTCCGACGAGGATAACTATATAATGGCAGAGACAGTTATAGGCGACCTTGTTGAGGAGGAGAAACAACGCCTCATGTATGTTTTCGATCCATTGGGCGACAGAGTATTCTTTATGGAACTTAGTAAAATAGAGTTCGGAAAAGAATTAGATGCTCCCCGTTGTGTAAAATCAATAGGTGAAGCCCCCACACAATTGCTCGATTTCGATGAACTTATGAGCAAGAACCCCATTGGCGGAATATCCGATGACATTAGCGAAGAGTTCTATGGAAGCGATAGTTACAATGACGACGATATAGACCTTTCAGGTTTCGATATCGAAGGTATAGCAGACACAAGTTCCATAGACGATTTGTATTGATGAACAATTTAGTCGTACTGATAGGTCCCACCGCAGTAGGCAAAACAGAGGTTAGTTTGGAGATAGCCGAACACCTTGGATGCCCCATCGTTTCATCCGATTCAAGGCAGATGTATCGTGGCATGGAGATTGGTACGGCAATGCCCACAAAGGAAGAGTTGGCCCGATGCAAGCACTATTTCGTCGGGCAACTCGAACCGGGAGACTACTACAGTGCCGCACGCTATGAACAAGAGGTGTTGGCACTTCTCGAGGAGCAATTTCCACAACACCCCTCGATACTTCTTTCTGGAGGTTCCATGCTATACATTGATGCTGTATGTAAAGGAATTGACGATATTCCTACAGTAGACGAAGAGACACGCGAACTTATAAAAAAGAGATACACCCAGGAAGGACTCGAAGCATTAAGCAATGAATTACGTATTCTCGACCCGGAATATTACCGCGAAGCAGATATTAAAAACCCCAAACGAGTGATGCATGCATTGGAGATATGCTACATGACCGGTAAGACTTACACATCGTTCCGTACACGCAAAAACAAACAACGCCCCTTCAACATAATAAAAGTTGGATTGCAACGTAACCGCGAAGAGTTATACGAGCGCATCAACCGTCGAGTTGATATGATGATTGAACAGGGGCTTGTAGAGGAGGTGAAACGATTCTATCATCTGCGCGAACACAATTCACTCAACACAGTGGGGTACAAAGAGATATTCAAAGTTCTCGATGGCGATTGGGAACTACCGTTTGCTATAGAAAAAATAAAGCAGAATACACGTATTTATTCTCGCAAACAGGTTACGTGGTATAGACGTGACGAAGCGATAAAATGGTTCCACCCCGATGAAAAAGAGAGTATTTTAGCATATATCGACAGTTCTATTTTATAGACATCACTACTTTCAAGTACAAAAAGATGCGAGCCACCTTCACAGGCAACCCGCATTCACACCAAAAAACTAATTTACTTAAAATAACGATTATATAAACCTTCAAAACCTTTTCCATGACGAGCCTCGTCTTTAGCCATCTCATGAACAGTATCATGAATAGCATCGAGGTTTAACTCTTTAGCGCGCTTTGCAATTCTATATTTATCGGCGCAAGCACCACTTTCAGCGTTCATACGTTTGTCGAGATTTGTCTTTGTATCCCAAACAACATCGCCTAGCAACTCCGCGAATTTTGCGGCATGTTCAGCCTCTTCCCAAGCATAACGTTTGAAAGCCTCTGCTATTTCGGGATAACCCTCACGGTCGGCCTGACGACTCATTGCAAGATACATACCAACTTCGGTACATTCACCCAAGAAATGGTTATTCAAATCCTTTATCATTTCATCGTCGCATCCTTTTGCAACACCAATCACATGCTCTTGAACAAACTCCAGTTTTCCGTTTTGTACCAACTCGTTAAATTTCTCGGCAGGAACCTTACACATAGGACATCTTTCGGGAGCGCTATCACCTTCGTGTACATAACCACAAACTGAACAAATAAACTTTTTCATAGTCGTAAATTTTTAAAATGTTAAATATTAAGCCTTATCTAATTTATAATTAATTCTTTATACATCTACACGATTTGCAAACACCTTTTAAATATAGTTGAGCCTCTTGCACATCGAATCCTTCTGCATCTTCCACCATTGCATGGTAATCGCGTTTCATTGGAAAGTCATAAATCTTACCACATGTATCGCACCTGAAATGCGCATGAGGACGAATATTACCATCAAAACAATGAAAAGCATTGTCAATATTGAGCATAACAACCAAACCTGCATCAACAAACAACTTAAGTGTATTGTAAACTGTTGTCAACGAAAGCGAGCCTAACCTGTCGCGAAGCGATTCATATACGAACTCAGCAGTTGGATGAGAGTTTGTAGTCTTTACAAAATCGTATATTGCCAAACGCTGTATCGAAGGTCTTATACCCGCTCTTAACAATTCTTTTTTCAGTTCAATGCGATTTAAATACATATTTTTAGGTGCTTTATTTTTGTAACCATTGCAAATTTAAAACATCTTTATTTACTATGCAAATATTTTTATAAAAATTTTCTATTTTTTTTATTTTTTCAAAATTGATAAAAAAAACGGCGATTACCGGAATGGTAAAAATAATATTTTTTTCTAATCAAAAACATATTTTTTTTTGGATAATAAAATATAACATTGTATATTTGGGACTGATTTTACTCCTTAATAAATAAGAATTAGGGTTAACAAAATATAAACCGTCCACAATTCTTATAGGTAATACTTTGTATATAAACACTTTAAACCAACAATATTTGGTTATAAAAGTTATGTTATACAAGTTTTATATTACTATATATATAAGGAGACAATAAGATGTAACAGAAAAACGAATTATAAAATAAAACTATATGAAAAAGTACTTATTTTCAAAATTAAGTTCTTTGGCAATCGTAGGTTTAGTAGCGTTTGCCACAGGTATTTTCACAAGTTGTACCGAAGAGATAGACCAAAGCAACAGGTACACATTTACGGGAGAAACCGTTACCGATTACTTGGAAAACAGACCCGAATTATTCAGTAACTTCTGTTACATTCTTGGAAGAGCGCGTGTTGGAAAGGTTGCTTCGGGAACCTTGCTTAAAACATTGAGTACATACGGCTCTTACACATGTTTTGCTCCCACTAACGAAGCAATAGACAGTTTTATTGCACAACAGTACAGAAAATACGTTGAGACACTTGGAACCGAAGATTTTGAAGACACCGGCGTACACTCGCCCGTATTGGAAGAGTTGAGCGACTCCATGATAAACGAAATTGCATTGAACCACATTATAGAGCGTGCATTCCTTACAGTAGACCTACCTGCAGGAGAGATTCCCCAAAGTAACATGAACAGTCGTTACATGGAAATTTCATGGCCCTTAAACGAGAGTACCGGCAGACCTAGCATTGTCATAAACGAGAAAGATACAATGTTGTTGGCAGATGCCGAGGTGGAGAACGGTGTTGTTCACACAATGGGTTCGGTTCTTACACTTTCCAATGCAACTGTAAGCGACCTTTTGAAAGGCAATCCTGAATTCTCAGTATTTTCACAGGCACTTGAACTCACTGCTCTTAGCGATTCAGTACGCGACTATGTTTTGGATTTGAATTGGAGAAACGAATATAATGGCAAAACCGAGTCCGGTACAGGATTCACATCCAACTTTGCAAACCTCCCTTATCCCAAGACAAAGATTCAAGCATACACACTGTTTGTTGAGTCTAATACCGTTTTGGCACAGAACGGTATTCACGACCTTCCCGGGCTTATTGAATCTGCAAACGAATGGTATGGCAGTGATAAATTCGAAGGCGAGGTAGATTACGACGACTACACATCGCGCAACAACCCGTTGAACAGATTTGTAGCATATCACATTCTAAAGAGCAGAATGCCACGTAGTTTGCTTGTATTTACAAGTTACGCCGGAGATTTTAGCCCCAAAAGCCACTTTGCCGAGTTTAGTTACGACATACATGAATATTACGAGACCATGCTCGAAAAGATGATAAAGGTTACAGCACCGTTCCTTACAACCGAAAACGAGGATACATTGGTACTGAACCATACAAGAAAAACAGCCACACACGAAGAAATCATAAATATACCTATTATAAAGCCGGATGAGACATTTAAGAGCAAGGCACTGAACGGTGTTATACATCCCATAAGCAAAATGCTGGTATACAACGAGGACGAGATGAAGAGTTCTGTTCTTAACGAACGCATACGTATTAACAGTACATCAATGTTCCCCGAACTCATAAATAACGAGATAAGATGGGCGTTACCGCTTGCAGAGAACAAGATGGGTTACTATATTCCCAACGACTATGTTAAGGATATAAGAGTAAGAAATAGTGCCACATCACTCTATATCACATGGCCTCACAAGGGAAATCTCACAGATTGGTGTGCATACCAAGGCGACGAATTCCTTGCAAACAGTACAACCGGATTCGACTTTGAGTTCCATATTCCTCCTGTACCCGCAGGTACATACGAAATTCGTTTCGGATTCTCTGTTTCTACTCAACGCGGTGTAACACAGTTCTATGTGGACAATGAAATTGCAGGTATTCCGGTGGACATGAAGAACCTGCCAAGCGATATCAAAAAGAAACTCTCCGAAGTAGAAGATGAGGATATATACGACAAGGGTATTAAGAACCAAGGTTGGATGCGCGGACCCGACAATATAATGCTTACAAGTGATGGAAGTATGCGAGATAGCGAACAATGCTACCGCCGTATTATTGCAACCAAGCAGTTAAACGGTACTCGTAACCACACAATACGCTTTAAGGACGTAAGTAAAGGCGTTGCTTCCAATGCACACGAAAACTCTTTCGACTATTTGGAACTTGTTCCTAGAAGCGTTATAACAAACATTCTTGAACCCGAAGACAAACACTAAAAATTGAATCTATAAAAAAAGACACTCCCTCCCCAAAGGGGAGTGTCTTTTGGTTTAATTAAATAGATACCTTATTATATCATATATGGATTTTGGTTTTGTTAAAACAGCATCGGCAATACCATCGGTTAAGGTAGCCGACTGCAAATACAATGTCCGACAGATGCTGCCAATTATAGAAGAGGCATCGGAGAAGGGTGTAGAATTACTGCTATTCCCCGAATTAGGGATAACATCGTATAGTTGTGGGGACCTGTTTCTTAACCGACACCTGATAGAGGAAGCAGAGAAGGCTTTGCAACAACTCGTAGAAAAGAGTGCAGACTACAATACCATAATAGTAGTAGGTACACCTGTGTATACAGAAGAAAAGTTACTAAACTGTGCAGTTGTGCTGCATCGAGGTAAAATAGAAGGGGTTGTACCAAAGAGATATATCACGGGCAGGAACAACTCTGAACGCTCTTTCACCCCGGGTATTGAGATTCCGCACGACACTACTGTAACACTTTGCAAGCAGATTGTGAGCATTAGCACAAACACTCTGTTCCGCACACCATTGTACACTTTCGGTATAGAGATTGGTGAGGAAATGTCGCCAATAACACAAGGAACACACCTTGCACTTAATGGAGCGCATATCATTCTGAACCCGGCGTCAAACAGTGAGAGTGTAGGAAAATACGACCATCTAAAACAGAATTTTATTGCGGAGAGTGCAAAGACAAACACAGCATACGTATACTCCAATTGCGGATACGGCGAATCATCGGGCGACAATGTGTTCGGTGGAGATGCCTACATCATAGAAAACGGCACGTTGCTGGCAAAAAGCAAACGATTCAGTATTCATCCACAACTTATAATATCGGATATAGATATTGATTTACTGAAAAGCAAAAGAGTGCGGAACAGGAGACTTCACTTGTGCAAAAACGAAATAAAGGACAACGATATAAGATTCTGCGACATTGCACAAGATACAAACAAAAAATTTGCAATTACACGCAGATACGAAGCAATGCCTTTTATTCCAAAAGAGAACTGCATGAATGAGAGATGCGAAGAGATATTTTCGATACAAAGCATGGGACTGGCAAAACGAATAGAACATACCCACGCAAGCAGTTGTGTCATTGGTATCTCAGGAGGATTAGATTCCACCCTTGCACTACTTGTAACAGTAAAGGCTTTCGATATTTTAGGTAGAGACAGAAAAGATATTGTAGCCGTTACCATGCCCGGTTTTGGAACAACCGACCGCACATATAACAATGCAATATATTTGATGAAGAAACTTGGTGTGAGCATGCAGGAGGTTTCAATAAGAGAAGCCTGCATTCAACACTTCAAAGATATCGGGCACGATATAAACATACACGACGTTACATACGAAAATGCCCAGGCACGAGAACGTACACAAATTCTTATGGACATTGCAAACCGTACAAACGGATTCGTAATAGGAACAGGCGACCTATCGGAACTTGCATTGGGTTGGGCAACATACAACGGCGACCACATGAGTATGTATGGAGTAAATGCGTCTGTTCCAAAAACATTAGTTAAATACCTTGTACGTTGGATTGCATTGAACGACAGCGACGAGGAGACACGCACCACCCTGCTCGACATCGTGGATACGCCTATCTCTCCGGAACTGATTCCGGCACACGACAACGGAGAAATTAAGCAGAAGACCGAAGACCTTGTAGGTCCTTATGAACTGCACGATTTTTTCATTTATCATACACTGCGCAACGGATTTACACCCTCTAAGATATATTTTATTGCGTGTCAATCCTTTGAAGGAGTACACGATAAAGCAACAATAAAAAAATGGCTTAAAACGTTCTATCGTCGATTCTTTACACAACAGTTCAAACGCTCTTGCATGCCCGACGGTCCAAAAGTAGGCAGTTGCTGTATGAGCCCGCGAGGCGATTGGCACATGCCCTCGGATGCTTGCATGTCGAGTTGGTTGGACGAATGTGATTCGTTATAAAAAAAAGCAATCATTTTTCCGACATTTTGTCTACTGTTGCGACAAAATGTCGGAAAAACTTTTTTGGTTCATATTTTGTTCATAGTTCACCGAAAGGAGAAAACAACTATGAACTTCAACAACTTTACAATCAAAGCACAAGAGGCTGTACAACAAGCCGTAAACAGAGTACAATCACTCGGACAACAGGCAATAGAGCCCATTCATCTGCTCTCGGCAATAGTAAAAACCGGAGAGCAAGTATGCAACTATCTGTTTCAAAAGAGCGGAGTAAACCCCACATCACTGTTGCACGATATTGAACGTGAGGAGATAAACCTACCGAAAGTTTCCGGTGGGGAGCCATATCTTAGCAGAGAGAGCAATGCCGTACTAAACAAGGCATTCGACATAGCAAAAGAGTTTGGAGACGAATTTGTATCCATTGAACCGATACTGCTTGCCCTGCTCGAGATAAACAGCAAGGCATCGATGTTG
This sequence comes from uncultured Bacteroidaceae bacterium, assembly GCA_964512955.1. Lineage (GTDB taxonomy): Bacteria > Bacteroidota > Bacteroidia > Bacteroidales > Bacteroidaceae > HGM04593. The sequence continues at coordinate 2,306 of CAZEKX010000033.1, read as the reverse complement.
CTAAAAAATGCCGGCATAAACAAGAATGAGTTAAAGAGTGCTATAAAAGAGTTACGTAAGGGAGACATCGTAAAATCCCAAAATGCTGAAGAGACTTACCAAGCATTGAGCAAATACGCAATAGGCCTTAACGACGCTGCAAGAAGCGGCAAACTCGACCCTGTAATAGGACGCGATGATGAAATTCGTCGTATATTACAAATTCTTAGTCGCAGAACCAAAAATAATCCTATACTTATTGGCGAGCCCGGTACCGGCAAGACTGCCATTGTAGAGGGACTTGCACACCGTATAGTACGTGGCGATGTACCTGAGAACTTACGCGACAAGCAGATATTCTCACTCGACATGGGAGCATTGGTAGCAGGAGCAAAATATAAAGGTGAGTTCGAAGAGCGACTTAAAGCAGTCATTAACGAGGTTTTAAAATCGAATGGCAGAATAATTCTTTTTATAGACGAGATACACACACTTGTAGGTGCAGGCAAAGGAGAAGGTGCAATGGATGCAGCCAATATACTTAAACCGGCACTTGCCCGTGGAGAATTACGTTCCATTGGTGCAACAACGCTCGACGAATACCAGAAATATTTTGAGAAGGACAAGGCGTTGGAACGTCGTTTCCAAACAGTTGTAGTAAATGAACCCGACAAAATGAGCAGTATCTCCATTTTGCGAGGTTTAAAAGAGCGTTACGAAAACCATCACAAGGTACGTATTCAGGACGATGCCATAATTGCCGCTGTAACATTAAGCGATAGATATATCACAGAGCGTTTCCTCCCCGACAAAGCCATCGACCTTATAGACGAGGCGGCTGCGAAATTGCGAATGGAACACGATTCGTTACCCGAAGAACTCGATGAAATCTCACGCCACATAAAACAGTTGGAAATTGAGCGCGAAGCGATTAAGCGCGAGAACGACGAGGTAAAACTGAAAGAGTTGAATAAGGAAATATCCATTCTAAAGGAGGAAGAGAACACACAACGTGCAAAGTGGCAACACGAGAAAGAGTTGTCGGACCGCATACAAACAGCCAAGCAACAGATTGAGCAACTTAAATTTGAAGCGGAAAAAGCAGAACGAGAAGGAGACTACGGACGTGTGGCAGAGATTCGTTATGGAAAAATAAAAACCTTGAACGACGAAATAGAGCATGTAAACAGTTTGCTTCACGAGGCACAAGGCGACAGTGCCATGCTGAAAGAAGAGGTAACAGCCGAAGATATTGCCGATGTGGTATCGCGTTGGACCGGTATTCCTGTAAGCAAGATATTGCAAAGCGAACGTGAGAAATTGTTAAACCTGGAGGATGAGTTACACAAGCGAGTGATAGGCCAGGATGAAGCCATCACCGCTGTGAGCGATGCTGTACGACGCAGTCGCGCAGGTTTGCAAGACCCCAAACGCCCGATAGGTTCATTCATATTCCTGGGAACAACAGGAGTTGGAAAGACCGAACTTGCAAAAGCACTTGCCTCGTATCTTTTCAACGACGAGACATTAATGACACGAATAGACATGAGTGAGTACCAAGAAAAGTTTTCGGTATCGCGTCTGATAGGAGCTCCTCCGGGATATGTAGGTTACGACGAAGGCGGACAACTAACTGAAGCGGTACGTCGCAAGCCCTACTCGGTTGTACTGTTCGATGAGATTGAGAAGGCGCACCCCGACGTGTTTAACATACTGTTGCAAGTTCTCGATGATGGAAGATTGACCGACAACAAAGGACGTGTGGTAAACTTCAAGAACACCATTATCATAATGACAAGCAACATGGGAAGTGGATATATTCAGGAGCAGTTCGAGAAGATAACCCCCAATAACCGCGAGGAGATTATCGAAAAGACAAAAGAGCAGATAATGGATATGCTGAAAAAGAACATACGTCCGGAGTTTCTTAACCGAATAGACGAGACCATAATGTTCACTCCACTCGACGAACAAGAGATAAAGGAGATTGTGCGCTTGCAGATAGATAACGTAAAGAGGCTTCTTGGCGAAAATGAAATAACCTTCGATGTAACAGAACATGCTATCGAGTTCATTGCCTCGGCAGGATTCGACCCTGAATTTGGCGCACGACCAATAAAACGAGCCATACAACGCTACCTGCTTAACGACCTGTCGAAACAGATTCTAAGCGGAGTAGTAACAAGAGAGCAAAAGATTACTGTAGATTCAGATGGTAACGAACTTACCTTCCATAACTAAGAAAAATGGCAACCGCATGGTTGCCATTTTTCGGTAACGTGGACAAAAAGTAGGATGATTTCACTCTAAAAATCTCTTATTGGACA
>CAZEKX010000032.1:0-22459 GCA_964512955.1 uncultured Bacteroidaceae bacterium | reverse complement strand
GTTGTGTAAATCGCTCGGTTGCTGTTATCTCGCTAACTTGCAATATCTCTCCTTTACTCATTACAGGAAGAACTGTGATGTCGGGGTTTCCCTCATCATCGGTCGATTCTTTGTATACATGTAGGAATCCATCGAATACTGTTACTTCGCCTGTTGCAACAAAAAACTCTTCGTGTCCGCTTATTGATATATTCACAGTTGTCTTTTCAACCTGCGCATCTGCCATTTGTGATGCTATGGTACGTTTGCGTATAAGTTCGTAAAGACGTTTTTCGGGAACGGTGCCATCTATTGTTAAATTCTCCATGTATGTAGGTCTAATAGCCTCATGTGCCTCTTGTGCTCCTTTTGAACTTGTGGCGTATTGTCTTGTCTTCAGATATTTATCGCCGTAGGTTTCTGTGATTACCTTTTTGCACGAACCTATGCATAAAGAGGATAGGTTTACCGAATCGGTACGCATGTAAGTAATATGTCCCGACTCGTAAAGACGTTGTGCAACCATCATTGTTTGCGATACGGTGAATCCCAATTTACGTGCTGCTTCTTGTTGCAGTGTCGATGTGGTGAACGGAGCGGCAGGACTCTTCTTTAATGGTTTGGTGCTGATATCTTCAATAATAAATTCGGCACCTTTGCAAGAGTTTAGAAACTCTTCTGCCTCGGAGCGTGTGGCAAAGCGTTTTGACAACTCGGTAGAGAGTGGCTTACTCTCATTGGGCAGTTCAAACAATGCAGTTATCTTGTATCCCGACTCACTTACAAACTTGTTTATTTCACGTTCACGTTCAACAATAAGGCGTACAGCAACCGACTGAACACGTCCTGCCGATAGAGCAGGTTTTATCTTGCGCCATAGTACAGGTGATAATTTAAAACCAACGATACGGTCTAATACACGACGTGCCTGCTGTGCATATACAAGATTCGTGTTTATATCACGTGGCGCTTCAATGGCATTCAGTATGGCATTTTTTGTGATTTCATGGAATACTATACGCTTTGTGTTCTCGGGGTTTAGTCCAAGAACGGTGTATAAATGCCAACTTATAGCCTCTCCCTCACGGTCTTCATCGGATGCCAACCACACAGTGTCGGCCTTTTTTGCTTCGTTTCTTAATGTTGCAACCAATTTCTCCTTCTCTGCCGGTATCTCATAAACGGGCTCAAAGGTGTCGGTGTTTATACTGAACTCTTTTTTCTTTAAGTCGCAGATGTGTCCGTAACTCGACAGCACCTTGTAATCTTTGCCAAGAAACTTTTCAATTGTTTTTGCCTTGGCGGGGGACTCTACTATTACTAAATTCTTCTGCATAATGCGTTGTCTCTTTTTGCTCTCTTGCAAGCAGGCTTAAGTTGCGTGAACAGATTTCTTTTTGCCCATCGCAATTAGCCTTTTTATATAAATTTCGGTGCAAAAGTATTAAAGTTTCCTGTATATCAACTCTCTTTTTCCGAAAAAATGAGATTCAAAAATGGTATCTTGCACCTTAAAATAATATATTATTTTATTATGTATAATTTTTTTTGGCAATGAAATCTAAATAACTTTTAGAAACCAACACTTGCCCCTATCATAAAGTTTATACCTTGTGCAAAGTATCCGGGATATATCTGGTAATCGTAATCGAGAAGATTGCTTCCCGAAACAAATGCCTCGTATCTGTTCAGGAACTTGTAACTTATTTTTGCATGAAGGTCGCTCATGTTGGCTATGCGTCCTTTGTGTGGCTCTTCATTGCTTTTTGTGTAACGGGTAAATGTGTAACCAAGTAATGCCGACAATCCTTTGTATATCTGTGCCTCACCATTAAGGTCAATACTTATTTCGGGCTTGTATAAAAGATGATACTCTTGTCCGCTGCTCTTCCAATAATCGTAACGGGCATCTGCAACAAAATTGAACCAACCTCCATAGTCATAACCTAATCTTCCACCAATATACAAGTTACGTGTGTTCTCCTGCACGAATAAAATTGTTTGTCTATTCCCCATAATCTCATTAGTGGACAATAAATCGTCCTTAGTGTAAGCGTATCCGGTATATATATTTACAGACAACGGTTCAAAGGCAATTCGTCCACCTACTGTTATATCAAAAATCTTGTATGTGGCTGTATATTGTTTGGAATCTCCCGGACTATAATCCCAGTAAGGAGTACTCTCTTCCATTGTAGCAAAGGTGTTAAGTGTGCGTCCGCCTGTTGCTGTTGCAAAAAGATTTACTTTATCGGCAATTATACCCTCTATGCTGCAATCGGGTGCAAAAGCAAAGAATGTTCCGTTTGCTGTGAGCATATCGGCATGAACACCTATCTTAATTTTCCAATCATCGAAACGAAAGTTCATAAAAGGATTTACGCGAACCGAAGCATAGTCTTCGTATTTTCTGCCATCGTGCGGCTTTAATGTCTCGTTGTATATAAATCCATCGATATCCATTGTTATTCCCATCTTCTGAATATCTTCGTTTGGCAATTCGTATGCCACAGTACCTCCTGCGGTAATATGATTCTCGCTTATATTCTCTTTCAAGCCGGCAGAATATTTACGCGTATTAAGTCTGTATCCTGCTTTTGCGCTATATGAGAATGCACCTGCAAGGTTGGAATTTACATTAAGCATAACTTTGTAACTGTTACTGTGTTGCTTGTCGGTAGGAACTTTACGTAAGTTATCCAGTTTAATGGTCTGGTAGTTAAATACCTTGTTGTTTATCCCTGCTTCAATACCAAGTGTAAGATAATCGAACTTGTGTGTGTAATCACTGGTGAGCCATGTATCATACATACGCGATTCCCATTTGTTCCAGAAACCGTTGAGTTTAGTATCGAACCCGTTCGTTGAAGCAAAAAGGTTTACATTGTCTCTTTCACTTATCTTTAGACGATAACCGAAAAGAGCATCCATGTTGTTGTTATTGCCATAACCAAGACGTGCATATCCCGGGTGTGCAACTTCGTGTTTTGGGAGTAACTCCTTTACATTTCGTTCGCTTGTAAACTTTGTATAGGGCGTAGCCTCTTGCGAGAACATCAACTCCAACGGGTTACTTTCATTAGGCATCTCTATTTGTGGTGTGAAACTCTGCTTGTTGGCTTTTACTACCACCGGATTGTAGTCATTCTCTACTTGAATTACAGCATTCAATGAATCTTTTTGTGCATATACACCCAAAGAGAACAGCAAAGTTGCAATTAGGATTATCTCTTTTTTCATAAATATTATATGTACTTTGTTTTTTTACTGTTGGTTCTCGTTCTCAATCTTTACAATGATATTCAGTCGCTCTTTAATGAGGTCGGCTATATCATCATTGCCGGAATAGTTGTTTTGCAATGATAACAGATACTGTTTTGCTTCCATGCTACGCTCTTGTGTAATGTACAGGTCGGCAAGCAGAACGAAACTACGTGCAAGCCAATAAGAGTGTGGAGTGCTTGTTTCTATGTAGTTAAGTATCTCTTTTTCGCAATTATCGTATTGTTTATTGTCATAGTAATATTGTGCCAGCAGGTATTTAGCCTCTGCTCCCTGTTTGCTGCGAGTGTCGCCGGCAAGTCTCTTTAGATCGGAACTTGCAGTATCGCTCATGCCTTTTCGCATAAGTGATTTTGCACGAATGTAAAGTGCTTCACGTTCCCATTCGGGAGTAATATTCCCACTCTTCAGAATATCATTGGCTACTGTTATGGCATTGTCGTTGTCGCCCAATATATAAGCACAACGTATCATATTCATTCTGCATGCTTTGCGACGCTCCTCGTTATCGCTCTTCTCCGATAACAGTTTGTATAATTCATAGGCTTTGTCGTATGTCTCCTCATTGTAGTATAGTTCCGAAGCCAAAGCCATAGCCTCCTCACTGTATTTATTGTCGGGGTAGGCAATTACCTTCTCAAGGTGTGCAAGTGCATCTTTGGGTGCTTGTTGGTTATAATATATCAGTCCGGTATAATAGTGGCTGTTTATGGCAAAAGAACCGTCGGGGAAGTTCTTTATATATTTTTCAAATTCTCTTTTTGCATTATCGATATCGCCTTTTGCGTAAATCTTCTCTGCTGCAAGATAGGTAAGTGTGTCGCGCTCACTGCTCTCCATAGCCTTTAATCCGGGAGTAGTTGCTGCGTATGCTGCATATTCGTCTACTTTACCATTCTCTACATATATGTTTTTAAGGTCCTGTGCCGCTATTTGTGCCTCTTCGCTTTGCGGATAATCGCGTATAATCTGTTTATATGCATCAATGGCTTTTTTATGCTCTCCGTTCTGGTTGTGTATTATTGCAATTTCTGCAACGGCACGACGCGACATCTTGCTTTTGGGATATCGTTTTGTGAACTTTGTAAAGACCTCTACTGCACGATCGTAATTCTCAAGAGAGATATAAGAACGTCCAAGTTCATAATATGCTTGTTCGGCATAAACACTTGTTGGGTACTCATTTATTAGTTTTTGCAGTGTTTCAATTTTGCCTTCGTAATTTTTTGTCAGTCCTTGTGCTATGCCGGAACGATAAAGAGCATAGTCGCTTTGCTCTCTGTCTGTTTCTGTTGCTTTACGGTAGTATTGTTCTGCTGCAATATAGTTGCGATTGTAGAAATAGCAATCGCCAAGACGGTTGTATGCATCTGCGCATGTCGATTTTGCTTTTCTTACATCGGTGCTTTGCAGGAATCGGTTGAAACTGTTTATTGCATCACTGTATTTGCCACGTTGGAAATATGTATATGCAAGACCATACATGGCATTCGATGCATTGCGTGGCGATAACGACAATGTAGCTTTGTAGTCTTTGTCGGCTGCATTGTACTTTTTCATGCGATAGTTTGCCTCACCTCGCCAGTAGAGAGCATCGGAGTGCGTCTCTTTGTTATATTGTGAAAGTTCCAATGAACGATTCATATATTCTATAACTTTTGGCATGTCGTTATCAATGAACGATTGTACTCCTAAACGGTAAAGAACCTTCTGTTTCGCCTCTAAAATGGCTTTTGAAGGACGTTCTATCTTGTTTATGGATTGTAGTGCCACATCGTAGTTACGGGTATTCATATAAACCTCCACCAGGTAACTGTTTACCTGTGCCGTATGTGGCGATTTGGGATATTCGTTCAGAAATTGTTCAAAAACCTTTACACTCTCGGCAAATGGAGAATAGCGTGTTTGATGTATGCAAAGTGCATAATTGTATAGTGCCTCTTCGCGTATACGACTGTCTCCTGTCATGGATGCAGCCTGCTCAAATGCCATGCGTGCTTTTGTAATATCATTGAGTTTAAGTTCTATTATACCAATGTGCAGATATGCATTCTGTGCAATTGCATCGTTATTGTCGGTGCATTTGTCGAATAAAGGTATTGCCTCTCTGTAGTGTCCTGTTTCAAAGTAACTCAATGCCAACTGATAATATGCTATACGTTGAGGTGTTTTGTATCCCGATATATACTGCTTCAGAGGTGTGATAGCATCGGAATATCGTTTTTGTCCAAAGTAAGATGCACCCAATATTTGCTGCATGGCAACTCCTTGTATAGTCTCTCTGTTGTCCTCGAGGAATGCAATGGCAACCTTTTCGGCACGTATATATTCGCCATTTTTCAAATATATTCCTGCAAGATAATAGGGGACCTCAAGGTGGTATTTATCGTCGAATTCAATAGACTTAAAACCTTCGTATGCCTGTTGTAAATGATTGTTGTTGTACTCTGTTATTGCTATATGGAAAATAGCATCGCTACGATACTCTTTGTTGGTGAGGCGTAAACTGTTCAACATACCTTTGGCTATCTCATTTTCACCAAGTTCTTGCAGTGTGAGTGCGTAATAGAGTGTCGCCCTTCCACGTTCTGCTGTTGAAAGACGGTCGAAATCGGCCTTTGTGAACCAGTTCTTTGCTTGTCTGAAGTTGTGCTCGAAATAGTACGATTCGGCTATTAATATGGCAAGAACCTCTCTCTTGCCACTCTTAGGATAATCTTCGAGATACTGAAATATAAGTGCTCGCCCTTCGAGTGGATTAATCTCGAAAGTAGAAATGGCTCGCATGTAATCGAGTTCTTGGCGTTCCAACTGTGAAAAGTCGCTTCTCTGCAAACGATTCAACAAAGTCAGTGCAGTGGAATACTCTTTGTCGGTATACAGGCGACGTCCCTCTTTAAATAACCACTCTTTGCTATCGGAAAAAACGTTGTCCTGTGCTTGCATTGTAAGTGCAAACGAAATAGCAAACATGATAACAAAAATCTTTTTCATCTATTTTCCTTTTTCTACAAATTCATTAATAAATCTCACAATTCCTTTGCGTATCGACTGTAAACCAAATCTTTCGGGTTCAATCTTATCCATAGGAATCCATTGTAACTTCTCTACATCATCATCGGGATGTATCAGTGTGCAGTTTTTTACTTCGCACAGAAAAAACATATCGAGTGTATGTACTTCGAAATCTGAATATATGTAAATGTTGGGTAGTGAAAAGAGATATCGGGTTGCAGTAACATTTAATCCGGTCTCTTCCATTACTTCGCGTATAACTCCCTCTTCTGCTGTTTCCATGCAGTCGGCAAAGCCTCCCGGAAGGTCAAGCGTTCCTTTTGCCGGCTCTTTTGCACGTTGTGCCACAAGTAGTTCGTTCTTCTCATTTACAATGAGAGCGACATTTGCCGCCGATGCATTGAAATAAAAAACAAAACCGCAATCTTCGCAATATTTCGATTTGAAATCGTTTACAGAAAATCTGTTGCTTCCGCATTTTGGGCAATAGTTGAACAGGTGTAAAGGGTGCTTCATCTCGGTATTTTGAGTTTCAATCTGCGAAGATACTCTTTTTTTAAGAGGTTATAAACCTATTTTTTAAAAATTATCATTCTGTTAGTATAAATTAAACCATGAATGTTGTTGTATAACTAATTTTTAAGAATTTTAGTAGAGTTTCTTGCTAAACCACAAGTGGTTTCTGAAATATTTGCGTTATCTTCGCAGGAAATTTATAAACTGATTCTAAAACATTTAAATGAATATATTATGAGCAAGAAAGCACTTTTGGTTATTTTAGATGGTTGGGGTATCGGTAATCATGGTAAGGGTGATGTTATATTTAACACTCCCACCCCCTATTGGGACTATCTTGTAAACAACTATCCGAACTCACAACTTCAGGCAAGCGGCGAAAATGTAGGTCTGCCTGCCGGACAAATGGGTAACAGCGAGGTTGGTCACCTTAATATCGGTGGCGGTCGTGTTGTATATCAGGACCTTCTAAAGATAAACCGTGCCATTGCCGATGGTTCTATCCGTAAGAATCCTGAACTTGTTTCGGCTATCGATTATGCAAAGACAAACGGCAAAAAACTTCACTTCATGGGATTAACTTCGGATGGTGGTGTGCATAGTTCTTTGGAGCATCTCGAGGCAATGTATAAGATGGCTGTCGACGAGGACGTAAAAGATGTTTTTGTACACTGTTTCATGGATGGTCGCGATACCGACCCGAAGAGTGGCGCAGGTTTCATTAAACAACTTACCGAGCAGGGCATGAATCTGGCTACAATAGTAGGACGTTACTATGCCATGGATCGCGATAAACGTTGGGAACGTGTAAAAATTGCGTACGACCTTTTGGTTAGCGGTGAAGGAAAACCTGCAACAGATATGGTGCAGGCAATGGAAGAGTCTTATGCCGATGGTGTTACCGATGAATTTGTAAAACCCATCGTAAACAGCACTCTCGACGGACGTATATGTGAGGGCGATGCTGTAATATTCTTCAACTATCGTAACGACCGTGCAAAGGAACTCACAGTCGTACTTACTCAAGAGGATATGCCCGATGCAGGAATGCATACAATTCCCGGTTTGCAGTACTATTGTATGACACCTTACGATGCTAAGTTTACAGGTGTACACATCCTCTTCGATAAAGAAAATGTGGAAAACACACTTGGAGAATATGTGTCAAAACAGGGACTTAAACAGTTGCACATTGCCGAAACAGAGAAATATGCCCATGTTACATTCTTCTTCAACGGAGGTCGTGAGGCTCCCTACGATGGTGAAGAGCGTATCCTTGTTCCATCTCCCAAGGTCGCGACATACGACTTGCAACCCGAAATGAGTGCATACGAGGTTAAGGATAAACTTGTTGCCGAGATAAATTCCGAGAAATATGAATTTATTGTGGTAAATTTTGCGAATGGAGATATGGTGGGACATACAGGAGTTTACAGTGCGATAGAAAAGGCTGTTACTGCTGTAGATGCATGTGTAAAAGATGTTATTGAGGCTGCAAAGGCGCATGGCTATGAGGCGATAATAATTGCCGATCATGGTAATGCCGATAATGCTGTTAATAACGATGGCTCTCCCAATACAGCGCACTCTTTGAACCCGGTTCCCTGTGTGTATGTAACCGAGAATAAAGATGCGTCGATAAAGGATGGAATCCTTGCCGATGTTGCTCCCACAATTCTCAAGATAATGGGCTTGGACGCACCTGCCGACATGACAGGTAACTGCCTTATCTGATAAACTCATCGGTTATGGTACAGATAGGCGATGCAATTGTATCGTTTGCGATATTTCAGGAATACTTTTGTTGCACCCCCTCGCACTGCAAAGGAATTTGCTGTGTCGAGGGCGATGCCGGAGCGCCGGTTGCTATCGATGAGGTGGAGAAACTCGAGGAGGCGTTTACTGTAGTGGAAAACGAAATGACTTCACAGGCGCGTGCTATTGTTTCCGAACAGGGTGTTGTTTACAACGACCGCGATGGCGACCTTGTAACCTCCATTGTTAATGGAAAGGATTGTGTCTTTGCATCGCACGACGAGAAAGGGTGTTGCATCTGTCTTATAGAAAAGGCATATAACGAGGGCCGCACCAATTGGCGCAAACCCATATCGTGTTATCTCTATCCTGCTCGCCTAAGTAAGGTGGGCGATATGGTTGCTGTTAATTTCCATAAATGGGATGTGTGCCGTTCGGCACAGGTGGCAGGTCGACGTAAAGGAATACGGGCCTATCAATTCCTGAAAGAACCGCTTATAGAGCGTTTCGGTAAGGAGTGGTACGATGAACTGCTTGTTGTTGCCGATGAATTGACAAAACAGGGATATATTTAACAAAAAAGTAAAAAACCATATGTATTGGACGCACATGGTTTTTTTAGGTGCACTTTCAAAACAAAAATAATCTCATTGATGTTGTTATTGCAATAGTAATAACAAAAAGAGATAATTATGAGAAGATACGAAAAGTTGCACATGGAGGTGATAGATGTAGAGATGGAACAGATGCTTGCGGCGTCCGATGTTACACGTACGCAGGGACAGCGTCTTACCGGTGGTAATGAACAATCGGGAGAGTGGGGTAGTATCTGGGATAGGTAGTACCTGTGAACAATTTTTTGGATATGATTATGTGTCGCACTGTTGTATCAGTGCGACATTTGTTTTTTATTCCTTTCTTTGGCGCATAGTACTTGCATCATTGCGCAGAAATTGCTATATTCGCTCGTTTTTATTATATTCGCACCAATATTTTAGAATAAAGAATTTTACATGTCCGTACAAATAGTAAAGGTGGGTTCCCTTAAAGAACTGAAAAAGTTTGTTCGTTTCAATAACGAACTGTATAAAGACAATAAGTATGCTGTCCCCGAACTTTATGAGGATGTGTTGAATACTTTGAGAAAAGACCGTAATGCTGCATTTGAATTTTGTGATGCCGATTACTTCCTTGCAATGCGCGAGAACAGAGTGGTGGGCAGGGTTGCTGCTATAATAAATCATCGTGCCAATGAAAAGTGGAACGTAAAGGCAGTTCGTTTCGGTTGGATAGATTTTATTGACGATGCAGAGGTCTCAAAAGCATTGCTGGATACTGTTGAGGCTTGGGGAAAGGAGCGTGGCATGACTGAGATACAGGGGCCTTTGGGGTTTACCGATTTCGACCCCGAAGGAATGCTCATCAAAGGTTTCGATCGTGTAAGTACCATGGCTACAATATATAATTATCCCTACTACCCGGTTCACATGGAACAATTAGGGTATGTAAAAGATGTCGATTGGGTAGAATATTTATTCACTGTACCTAAAGAGAATTGGGAAAAGGCAGAACGTTTATCGGGGCTTGTGGCACGTCGTTACAATTTGCATGTGGTACATTGCAAGTCGCGAAGTAAATTGGCAAAACAGTATGGTGAGGCTCTGTTTGAACTGGTGAACGAGGCTTATTCGCCTCTGTATGGCTATTCTCCACTTAGCAAAGCACAGATAGCACAGTTTATAAAAATGTATATTCCACTCATCGACTTACGTCTTATATCGTTGGTTGCCGATGCCGAAGATAATCTTGTTGGTATAGGCATCAGTCTTACATCGTTTGCCGATGCGTTGCAAAAATCCAAAGGACGTCTGTTCCCGTTCGGTTGGGTGCATTTCCTGAAACCTCTCTTCGACCGCAGACCCAAGCGTCTCGATTTTCTGCTAATGGCAGTAAAGCCCGAATATCAGAGCAAAGGGGTAAATGCAATGATTATAAACGACCTTATGCCACGCTATTTGGAGATGGGTGTTGTAGATATCGAGAGTAATCCCGAACTGGAGACAAATGAGAAGATACAGTCGCAATGGCAGATGTTCGAAAAAGACCAGCACAAACGTCGCAGAGCATATAAAAAAGAGATTGCTTAGTTGCTTGAACAACTTTAACGGATAACAGTATGGATGAGGATAATTTATTAATAGGCGAAAACATATCACAACCACAGGTTGAATATACCGATGATAACATACGTCATCTCGACGATATGGAGCATATACGTACCCGTCCGGGTATGTACATCGGAAAGTTAGGTGATGGATCGCAGAGCGACGATGGTATATATGTACTTCTGAAAGAGGTTATCGATAACAGTATCGATGAATTCAAGATGAGTGCAGGACGTCGCATAGAGATAGATATCGTGGATAACCATTCGGTTACGGTACGCGATTATGGTCGCGGTATTCCACAAGGCAAGATGATTGAGGCTGTGAGTATGCTCAATACCGGTGGTAAGTACGATAGTAAGGCGTTTAAAAAATCTGTGGGTTTGAATGGTGTCGGTCTAAAGGCCGTGAATGCTTTGAGTACTCGTTTCGAGGTGCGCAGTTATCGCGATGGTACAATGCGTGCCGCAACATTTGCTTCTGGTGTACTGCAAACCGATATCATAGAGAAGAGTGCCGAAGAGACAGGTACATATATTTCATTTACACCCGACAATAAATTATTTCCTAATTATGAATATCGTCAGGCGTTTATAGAGACTCTGTTACGTAATTATACCTATCTGAATACCGGGCTTACTATAATGTTCAACGGTAGGCGCATCTTGTCGCGTAACGGTCTTGCCGACCTGCTTACCGACAATGTTACAGCCGAGAGCCTCTATCCAATAATACACCTTAAGGGCGAAGATATTGAGATTGCCTTTACTCATGCTGCACAATATGGTGAGGAGTACTACTCTTTTGTAAATGGTCAATATACACCACAAGGTGGAACACACCAGAGCGCCTTTAAAGAACTTGTCGCTTCTACCATACACGACTTCTTCAGTGCAAAGAATTTTGAGTATAGCGATATACGTAACGGAATGGTGGCCGCTATTGCCATAAATGTTCAAGAACCGGTCTTCGAGAGCCAGACAAAAGTTAAATTGGGTTCTTTGCGCATTGCTCCCGATGAAAACAGCACCAGTGTGAAGAAGTTTATAGGCGATTTCGTAAAGGTGGAACTCGATAACTTTTTGCATCGTAATCCCGACATAAGTGATGTGATGCTTACAAAGATTATGGCTTCCGAAAAGGAGCGCAAGGAACTTGCCGGTCTTACAAAACAGGTGCGGGAAAAGGCTAAGAAGGTGAACATGCACAACCGCAAACTACGCGATTGTCGCATACACTTCAACGACACGAAGGGCGACCGTATGGACGACAGTTGCATCTTTATTACCGAGGGCGACTCGGCAAGTGGCTCTATAACCAAGAGTCGCGATGCCAATACTCAGGCAGTTTTCAGTCTGCGTGGAAAACCGCTTAACTGTTTTGGACTTAGCAGGGCTGTGGTCTATCAGAACGAGGAGTTCAATCTTTTGCAGGCTGCACTGAATATAGAAGATGGGCTCGAGGGGTTGCGCTATAACAAGGTGATAGTTGCAACCGATGCCGATGTCGACGGTATGCATATTCGCTTACTCATGATAACCTTCTTTTTACAATTCTTCCCCGAACTTATAAAAAAGGGTCATGTGTATATTTTGCAAACGCCTCTATTCCGTGTGCGTAACAAGCGTAAGGTTGCACGTGGCAAGAAGGCCACTGAGGAGAAAGGCAAAAGTGATTTTGAAACAATATACTGTTATTCCGAAGAGGAACGTCTGGCTGCAATAGAAAAATTGTCGCCAAACCCCGAGATAACACGATTCAAGGGTCTTGGAGAGATATCACCCGATGAATTCCGTAACTTTATAGGTCCCGACATGCGTTTGGAGCGTGTTACTTTGCATAAAGACGATAAAGTGGAGGAACTTCTCAGTTACTACATGGGTAAAAATACTATGGAACGTCAGAACTTTATCATAGATAACTTGGTTGTAGAGGAGGACAAGGCGAATGAAACAGTGTAGTTCAAAGGTGGCTCTGTTTGCCGGTTCGTTCGACCCCTTTACACGCGGACATCATGCCATTGTAGAGCGTGCATTGGGCATGTTCGACTCAGTGGTGGTTGCAATTGGTTGCAACAGTGAGAAAAAAACAATGTTCACACTCGAGGAGCGTTTGCAGGCAACACGTTCGCTTTATCTCCATGAGCCTCGTGTAACAGTTGTTACTTACAGTGGTCTTACTGTGGATTATGCCAAAGAGATAGGTGCTTGTTGTCTGTTACGTGGGGTGCGTAGTGTAAAAGATTTCGAATATGAACGGGATCTTGCCGATGTGAATCGTCGTATAAGTGGCATTGAAACCGTTTTGCTTGTCAGTGAACCATATTACTCTGCCATAAGCAGCAGCGTTGTTCGTGAACTCCTTTCATACGGTAAGGATGTGAGCGATTTTCTTCCATAATAATAAAATAAACAACTTAATAATAAAATGAGAACAAAACTTTTAACAATTCTATTTATGATGTTGTTCGTTGGTGTGCTTCATGCACAGCAGAACGAGATGCGCATGCCCGAACAACTGACAAAACTGATGTTTTCGAATAACATCATATCCCGTTTTTATGTCGACTCTGTCCCTGAATCCAAGGTTGTAGAAGCCGGTATAAAGGCGATGCTTAAACAACTCGACCCGCACTCTACCTATTCCGATCCTAAAGAGGTTAAGCGCTTTATGGAGTCTATGCAGGGTAGTTTCGAAGGAATAGGTGTACAATTCAATATTGTAAGTGATACACTTTTCGTTATTCAGACAACATCCGGCGGCCCTTCGGAAAAGGTGGGAATTCTTGCCGGCGACCGCATTGTGGCTGTTAATGATACTGTTATTGCCGGTGTTGAAATGAGTCGCGACGAAATAGTTACCCGTCTGCGTGGTCCCAAGGGGACATTAGTAAAACTTAATGTATGTCGTCGTGGTGTGGCTCGTCAGTTGGTGTTTGATGTTATTCGTGATAAAATATCCACCGAGAGTGTCGATGCTGCATACATGGTTGACAAAAAGAATGGTTATATACGTATTGCATCGTTTGGAGCAACTACACATGAGGAATTTGTCACCAAACTCGACTCACTTAAAGAGTGCGGAATGAAAAATCTTATTATAGATTTGCAGGGTAATGGTGGAGGATATCTGCAGGCTGCTGTAGATATTGCAAACGAGTTTTTGCAACCTACTCAGTTGGTGGTTTATACCGAGGGACGTGTATTTCCTCGTTACGACTATCTTGCAGCCGGTGGCGGACGATTTACAAAGGGCAATGTGGCAGTTCTGGTAGATGAGACATCTGCATCGGCGGCAGAGATTCTTGCCGGAGCCATACAGGATTGGGACCGAGGTGTTGTCGTGGGACGTCGCTCCTTTGGAAAAGGACTTGTGCAACGCTCCTTTAATCTGCCCGACGGTTCTATGATACGCCTTACCATTGCACGTTATTATACTCCTTCGGGGCGTAACATTCAGAAACCCTATGGCGACTCGATACCCTATGCCGACGACCTTATGAAACGCTATAACAGTGGTGAACTAATGAGCGAGGACAGCATACACTTCCCCGATTCCTTGATGATGAAGACTAAACGTCTGGAACGTATTGTATATGGTGGTGGCGGTATCATGCCCGACTATTTTGTGCCACTCGACACTACACGCTACACCAAGTATCATCGCGATTTGGTGCGTCATGGTTCGGTTCTGCAATCTTCTTTACGTTATATCGACGAGAATCGCAACATCTTGTTGCAGAAGTACCCCACAAAAGAGGAGTTTCATAAGAATTTCGAGGTCGACGATGCACTGCTCGAATCATTGCGTCTGCAAGGTGAGGCCGATAGCGTGAAGCCTGCCGGTGGCGAAGAGGAGTTCCAAAAATCGCTACCGCAGATTCGACGTCAAATGAAGGCTTTGCTTGCGAGAGATTTGTGGAGTATCAGTGAATATATGGAAATTATAAACGAAGACGAAGAGATATTCAAAAAGGCTCTTGAACTGGTGAAGGAGCGTAAAATGGATGCTGTGTTAATGAAGAAAAAGAGATAGTAAAAACCCCGAATGATACATCATTCGGGGTTTTTACTGCATCGTATCAGAACCTTATTGTTGTCGGCAAGGGTGGTGGCGAAAAGGTATGTATCTCCACCATCGTTCAATTTAAGCCGTTTGCGCAATGTTTGAACAGTGTCCGGGAAATTACGTATTGTGATATTTGCCTGCTTTATGTCACCAAGCAGGTGTTTAATATCGTTCTTAGAGAAACTGCTCACTCCATCTACTCTGAATGTGCGTCCGGGAAACTCTTTTATTAGTTTGTGCGAGGTGTACAAATGGCTGTTGGGGTGTAGTTTCTCAATCTTGTAATGTTTGGCAACGGCACTCCGGCAACCGCTCTTCTGTATTGCCACATTGGGTTCGTACAGGTAATCTTTTACCTTTGTAGTGTAATCTTGTATGTAACTTTCCTCTTGTAAATTACAACTGAACAGTTGCTTTTCATCCTTCTGCAGGTTCACACAATGCATCTGTAGATCTTTCTTTTGCTCCTTAGATAGCACTAAAAGTAACTCCTTGCACTCATTGTTTACAGCCACAATGTGTATTTCTCTTACATAATGCAATGTCTTGCATACGGCTGTTATATCGAGCATGGGAGAGCATTTAATCATTGCTTTCTTTGTCTTCGACATCAACAACTCTTCAATTTTTGAGATATCGGGTTCGCAGTCGCTTAGTGCCACAACCTTTCTGCCCGCGTCGTCGCGTCGTGCAGGGTCCGCAAAAATCCAACTTTGCTGTGGCAGAGTTTTCAATATCTCCTCGCTATTTCCGTTTACAACTTCTATGTGGTTTAGCCCCAGCAAAGCAAAGTTTTTTCTTGCTATGTTGCATAGTTCACTGTTACGCTCAATGTATATTGCATTCGAAAAGTTACGTGCCATGTAACTGCAATCGATACCGAATCCTCCGGTAAGGTCGGCTATACTCTCTCCTTTTGCCAATGAGGCTTTGTATAGTGCTGTGGCTTCCGATGAACATTGTTCCATTGATATGCGGGGTGGGTATATCACTCCTTCTGTTGCCGCCCATGTAGGGTTCTTTATGCGTGCTGTTTGCCATCCTTCGATTTGTGTTACGGCTATACGCATATCTACACCGGGGTATCGCCCGGCATGTAAAGCAAGTGAACGTACATCGTCGTCATTGTGCTCGATAATAAATCTTTTTGTTATCTCGTTTATCATGATATCTGTCTGCGAAGATAACTAAAAAAACGTCTGTTCGTACGAACTGACGTTTTTAATTGTATTAAGATACACTTATTAGAGTTTGGGACCTGCTGCAACAAGAGCCTTTCCTGCCTCGTTTCCTGTGTATTTTGTAAAGTTCTTAATAAAGCGACCTGCCAAATCGAGAGCCTTTGTCTCCCACTCAGATGCATCAGCGTATGTATCGCGAGGATCGAGGATTGCGGGGTCAACACCGGGCAATGCAGTAGGAACAACAAAGTCGAAGTGGGGAATAGTCTTTGTAGGAGCGGTATCGATAGAACCATCGAGAATTGCATCGATGATACCACGTGTATCCTTAATAGAGATACGTTTACCGGTTCCGTTCCAACCTGTGTTCACCAAGTATGCCTTAGCACCGTTCTTCTCCATCTTCTTAACCAACTCCTCACCATATTTTGTGGGGTGGAGGCTGAGGAATGCTGCACCAAAGCAAGCAGAGAATGTAGGAGTGGGTTCAGTAATACCACGCTCTGTACCTGCCAACTTAGCGGTGAAACCACTCAAGAAGTAGTACTGTGTCTGCTCAGGTGTCAATATTGATACGGGAGGAAGTACTCCGAATGCATCGGCCGACAAGAAGATAACCTTCTTAGCGGGAGCAGCCATTGAACCGGGCTTGATGTTCTCGATATGGTTGATGGGGTAAGATACACGTGTGTTCTCTGTAACGCTCTTGTCTGTGAAGTCGATTTTGCCGTTTGCGTCAACAGTTACGTTCTCCAAGAGTGCATCGCGACGGATAGCGTTGTAGATATCGGGCTCGCTCTCTTTGTCGAGGTTGATAACCTTTGCGTAGCAACCGCCCTCGAAGTTAAATACAGACTCGTCGTCCCAACCATGCTCGTCATCACCGATAAGCATACGTTTGGGGTCGGTAGAAAGAGTAGTCTTTCCTGTTCCGCTAAGACCGAAGAAAATTGCTGTCTCACCCTTCTCGTTTGTGTTAGCCGAGCAGTGCATAGATGCAATACCCTGCAAGGGGAGGTAGTAGTTCATCATAGAGAACATACCCTTCTTCATCTCACCACCGTACCATGTGTTAAGGATAATTTGCTCACGGCTTGTGAGGTTGAATACAACCGCTGTCTCAGAGTTCAAACCAAGTTCCTTGTAGTTGGGAACAGTTGCTTTTGATGCATTGTAAACAACAAAGTCGGGTTCGCCAAAGTTAGCCAACTCCTCGGCTGTGGGGCGAATAAACATGTTTGTTACGAAGTGAGCCTGCCAAGCAACCTCCATTACGAAACGAACTTTGAGACGTGTGCTGGGGTTTGCACCGCAGAATGCGTCAACAACATAAAGTTTCTTGCCTGAAAGTTCTTTAACTGCAATCTCTTTCAATGCATTCCAAGCCTCGGTTGTAACAGGCTTGTTATCGTTTTTATACTCATCAGATGTCCACCATACAGTGTTCTCCGAAGTTGCATCCTTAACAATGAATTTGTCTTTGGGTGAACGACCGGTGTAAACACCTGTCATTACGTTTACTGCGCCAAGTTCAGTAACTTGACCCTTTTCATAACCTTCGAGACCCGGCAATGTCTCTTCTGCAAAAAGTTGCTCATAAGAGGGGTTGTAGATAACCTCTGTAGCACCGGTAATACCATACTTGGTAAGATCTATTGTTGCCATAATTAATAAATAAATTATTGTGTTAATAATCTTCTTAATATCTCAATGGAATACTTTGTTTGTATGAATTCTTCTACTTGCCAAAGTTCTCCGAGTGCAAAGATATATCTTTTTGGTTAAACTACGAATACTATTAAAGAAATTTTTCTTTAATTAGTGTGAATTTCTTTGTTGTTTTTTCTTTAAATTTGTTAATGCGTGGTGTAATTAGTTGTGTAACAATTGTTTCTGCGTTGTGGCTGTGATGAAAATTAATTTGTATTTTCTAAGAAAGTTGATTTAAATATATGTTTCAGAATATAATTTTAATATGAAGAATTAATAAAGATAAGTCATAGAGTCTAAATTCGATAAATTTCTGTATCTTCGCGGGGTATATTGCAAGTTGTAAATGGGGAGATACTGCTTGCTATATTAAAACTTTGGTTTTGGATATTTAATGACGTACAAATAATTATTATACTATGAATAACAATTTTAAGATATTTTTTGCTCTTATCTCTGTTGTTTTTAATATTTCACATCTGTTTTCTCAGATAATTATTAACGAAATAATGTCGTCTAATGTTTCATGCGTAGTCGTTGATAAAGAGTTTCCCAATTCATGGGTTGAATTTCGTAATATAACAGATAAAACATTTCTGCTTTCCGGTTTTAGAATAGGTGAAGAATTTGATTTTGATAATGCCTATAAATTACCCGATTTTGAGATTGAAGCAGGAGAGTACAAACTTATATATTGTGATAAAAAAGCAACAGGATTGCATACCGATTTTACACTTGAACAAGAAAGTGGTAAATTATATCTCTTTGATAAATCCGGCAATGTGGTTAACGCGCTGAAGTACAACAAAATACCCCCCATAATGTCTCCTGTGGCTACGATTCTGAGGATACAAAGGTGTGGGGATACATGTTGGAACCTACTCCTGGAACCGCAAACAGTATAGTTGTAAATACGATATTGCCGGAACCAATATTCAGTAAGTCCGGGCGTGTCTATGTTAATTCGGAAATTGTGGATACTGTTGCATTATCTCTGCCCTCGGGAGTTCCGGAAGATACAAAGATTTATTATACGTTAGACGGCAGTTTCCCTAATGTAAACTCTTTATCTGCTAAGAATCCTGTTTTTATATTAGACACAACTACTGTAATAAGAGCAAAATTGTTATCAAAAGAGGCGGTGTCACCTTATACCTCGACGCACTCTTATATTTTTCATCCGCGTGATTGTTCTTTACCTGTAGTGTCAATAAATACCGATGATGAATATTTGTATGGTTCAGAACTTGGAATATTACATGGTTCATATAAAGATGCTAACCCAAACTACAAGAACGATTGGCGTCGTCCTGTGAATTTGGAATTTTTTATGCAAGATGATGATGCTGTAATAAATCAATTATGTGAAGTGCGTGTACAAGGAGGTGGCTCCCGTATCTATAATCAAAAATCATTGGCTGTTTATGCTAAAAAACGTTTTGGGAAAAATCGTTTCAATTATCCATTGTGGGAACAAAAGCCGGGGGTTCAAAAGGTTAAATCTTTTTTGTTACGCAATTCGGGTAACGATTGTGCTAAAACGCATTTAAGAGATGCTTTTGTTCAAGAATATTACGCTACATATGTAGACAATCTTGATTATCAAGCATACGAACCTACGGTTTGTTATGTTAACGGTGAATACAAAGGAATATATAATATTAGAGAACGTAGTAACGACGATTATGTAGATGCCAATTACGATGGTTTGGAAGATTTTGATATGATTGAGAACTGGAACTCTTTAAAGTGTGGCGATTGGAACAGGTTTGTAAATTATTTGCAGCCCTTAATCTCAAATCCTAAAACAACATACGAAGAGATTTCAAAAGTTATTGATGTAGATAATTTTCTTAAACTTTTTGTTTTGGAATTTTGGTGTGGAAATACCGATTTCCCGGGAAATAATATAGTCATGTGGCGTCCCAAAACAACAGACGGTAAATGGAGGTGGGTTATAAAAGATCTCGATTTTGTAGGGTCGTCGGGCAAATCGGACCCAAATGATAACTATCTCGATTTTATTTTACGTACTAACGATCATGCCAATGATAATGCCGGAGCAAACAGAAAAAAAGCGGTAGAACTATTTCAGTTTATGATAGGTAAGCAGGAATTTTTAACCGATTTTATTAACTATACGTCTGTGTATTTGGGGGATTTTCTGCATCCGGAACTTACATCAGAATACTTTATGTCTATGTGTGCCGAGATAGAAAGTGAATATGCTTATCACACTTTAGCCTATAATTATTTTAACCAACCCGGTAATATTGAAAATCATAATATAGATAAATGGTATGTAAATATCTCAAAATTTACCGATTGGCTTAAAGAACGTAATAATCATGTATACCATTATCTTTCCGACTATTTTAATTTAGGTAATCCAATCCCTGTTACTATTGGCTGTAATGAATACGATGTTGAATTTAATGGAGTCTCTCTTACTCAACCAAATTTTGAAGGTAAGTATTTTGCAGGGCGCGATGTGATGCTTAAAGTTCCCGGTGGTGGGGATAAAAATTTGTGCTGGAGGATTACTTATAAATATGAAAAGAGCAGTGCTGTTAATTATTTAAGTGGTAACGAAATTTCATTTGTTTTACCGGATAATTGTATGAGTGTCGACATAGCCTGTGTTAATAAACTTTCTGTTTCAGATGTTGAATCTGATGTAAAGGTAGATGTAAATAATAATTTAATCATAATCGATGCTTTTGATAAATTAATAGATAATATAGAAGTGTATGATGCTTACGGTGTTTTAGTTGAGCGAATTAATAAGGTGTCGGCACAATCTCATCAAATTAATTTGAGCACTTCCGGTATGTATGTCGTAAAGATATGTTTGTATAGTGGCATAGAGATTATCGAGAAAGTCTTTATATAACAAATCGGGAGATTGCAATTGCAATCTCCCGATTTGTTATATGAGTGTTTGATTATTTTGCAAGTTCCTCGGCAACAAGTTTTTTCATAGCCTCTCCACGGAGGTTTCGTTTAACTATTGTTCCATCGGGTGCAAACAAAATTATTTGAGGAATACCTTGTATACCATAAAGTTCTGTCGCCTCTTGGTCGTCCGATGCATACAACTGTGGGTAGTTCATCTTTTCATTCTCCATAGCAGTCTTGAACTCAGTTTCTCTGTCCCATACATTAATACCAAGAACGGTAAACTTATCACCACCGAACTTGTTCTGCAACTCTATGAGGTTGGGTATCTCGCGACGGCAAGGACCGCACCAACTTGCCCAGAAATCGGCAAGGATATATTTCCCTTTTCCAACATAGTCCGATAATCTTGCCTCTGTACCGTCAACATTTTTGCCGTCGAAGTCGACAAACATCTTGCCCTCTTTTGTGGCCTCCTGGTTGTAGAGTGTATTACGGTATTTGTTTATATATGCAAAATCCTTTGAACTGGGAACAACTGCCATTACAGAGTCGAGGGATGCTACGTCGGGATACAGCATGTTAACTGTTGTCATCAAAAGATATCCACCAAGAATATTATCTTTGTTGTTGTCTATTGCTTTGTGGAAAATGTTATATACCTCCTCTTGTTTCTTTGTGATAACTGCTGCAATTTCCTCTTGTGGGAGTTGGCAGTTGAGCAATGAGTCGTAAACCTCTTTGAGTGAAGAGAAACCGGCTGTAACCTCTTCTGCTATTTTTGAGAATTGGTCGTTATAACCTCCGTTGTCTACTACTCTCACCGGTATCTCACCCAGTGCTATGTTGGCTGTTGTGCTGTTGTCGAGTATTACATCGGCAATGGTACGTCCAAGTTGCACTCGGCGTACAGCCGGTTGTGCTAACTCGCCGGTGAATGAGAATTTGCAATCGGCAATTGCAACGGAATCTACAGCCTTGTTTTCGTTAATATCTACAAGGTAAATTTGGTTGCCGTTCAGTGTGCTATCCGATACGGTACCGTTAATAACAAAACTTGTCTGTTTGGGTTGGCAAGCAACCAATGTGGCAAACGCAATGGCGCAAAAGGTTAGTTTTTTCATTTTTCTTTTTTTATATGGTTTATTATATGCTTCAATGAATGTAGTCTGTTTTTGTATTTCGATGCAAAAATAGATAAAGTTGTTAAATAACCACTCTCTCTTAATGAATTTTAAGAAAATACCTTTGAATAAGCGTGATTTTTCTATTGTAGAAAAAATAATTCTCGTTTTTTTAACGGCCTAAGAAAAAAAGCATTATCTTTGCATCCGCTTCCGGCGTAATCGCTGTCAAGGAAGGGTAACTTGATATGTTGCGTTGGAGAAATGAACAATTTAAACAAATCATAAAATGGATTTAATTAAGATTGCTAAAGAAGCATTTGCTACTGATGTAAAACGTGAAATGGAGTTTACTCCCGGTGATACAGTTACAGTGGCATACAAAATCATCGAGGGAACTAAAGAGCGTATCCAGATGTATCGCGGTGTAGTTATTAAAATTTGTGGACACGGTAATGAAAAACGTTTCACTGTTCGCAAAATGTCGGGTACAGTTGGTGTTGAGCGTATCTTCCCGTTGAACTCACCCTCTATTGACAGCATTACTGTTAACAAGCGTGGTCGTGTTCGTCGTGCAAAACTTTATTATCTTCGTGCTCTCACAGGTAAGAAGGCTCGTATTAAAGAGATTAAAGGATAAGCAATTCCCACTGAAATTTGTAAATATAATGGGCACCCGAAAATGAAGTGAACCCCAAAAGTTTTTTGTCTAACTTTTGGGGTTTATTTTATGCGTAAGAAACATGATCATTCAGCATTGCTAAAA
>CAZEKX010000031.1:0-22804 GCA_964512955.1 uncultured Bacteroidaceae bacterium | reverse complement strand
ATCTATAATTGCTTTATAAGGAGACTCTCTTTTTGGGATACCGTAACTATCTCTTGATACATAGTGGGCAACACCATTGCTGTCGACCTCAAAAACCAAGTTTTCGCTACTATTTTTTGTAACTATATTAAGATGTTTTTTAAGATATTTGCAAAGTGCCTTCTCACCTCCGGGGAATTCGGGGTAGACGGTATCTATTGGCAAAATAATCTGAGGTTGCTCAACAACAGGTTCTTTTACATCGACAATTGTTGACGCCTGTTTCTCGTTTCCACATCCCGATAACAGGATAGTGGAACAGAACAATAAGAATAGTGTGTTATTCAATTTCATGGTTATGTAATTTATTTAAGTCGGTATTTTATACCCACTTGAAAGGTTAGTATTTTTATTGGGTTAGCATCTATATTATCGTCGTTCAACATCTCATCTTTATACACTCTAAAGCCCATCTCTCCAAAAACGCCAAGGGAGGGTGTAAACATGTAACCGGTGTTTAGCGATGCCACTGCACCAAAATACAGGTCGTCGCTTTTTGTAACAGGAGGCAGCACTGTGCATCCCGGCAACACTTGTTCACCCCCATCGAGCGAGCAGTCGAGAGAAGTGTTCATTGTCATAATGGGACCAAGATATAGCGCACTACCCCACTTACGTTCCGAGGAGTACCCATAGAACATATTGGTAAGGTCGAGTTTTAAGTTAAGAGCAATGCTATGCATGTTGTAGTTTTTGTTCCACAAGCCCTCGAAGTTGTACGCATTGTCGCCAATTTGCTCCACATAACTGCATATATTATTGAAGTCGTATGTAGAATAGTCGTACATCATACGCAAGCCAAACATTGAGAATGGCTGATATTCTGCCGTCAACGACAAGGCTGTATTAAAGTTGTTCTTGCCTTCGAAACCACCACGAACCATCAGATAGTTAGAGCCCGCCATTGCCGAAAATGAGTATTGCGTCTTAAATGACTCTTTTGAGCGAGTAAACGGACGTACCGCTGTTTCGGGAAGAGCAAATTGCATACCGGCAGTAATGGAGTAACTTTTATCGGTATAATCGGTTTCTATATAGTCGTATGGAGGATTATAGGGTACAGAGAAATGAATCAACGAGATACGAGGCTCCAGGAAAAATGCTTTACCACCCGGCATATGATATTTAAAGTTCAAAGCACCGGTAAAACCACTATATGCCGTTGCTGTGTGTTCTGCCGTCTCCGGGAAATATTTCCATTGACGACCAAGTTCGAAACCTGCAGAAACATTCATTGAGAAATTTCTATTGTTATAGAAATCGTCTAAATCTTTTATTGTGGATAGAAGATTATATACCAGTTCCCCACGTCCGAAGAGATATTGCGTTCTGGTTCTTTCGATATATTCGGGATGTCCCATTTCGGGTTGGGCAGATGTAACTTTCTCTTTCCAAATGTTAGAGGCATATCCTCCTGATATTTGAATAGCGAAACGTTTTGCCAACCAATAGCCATATCCGAGATTTATCGATGGTCCTATGCAATCCTTGATGCCTAGGTCCGATTTAACGAAGTTAAGCCCACCACCGGCAAACATATAATGACGTGGGAACACCGGTTTGGGTTCTCGTGCCCGTGCCTCGGGTTCATTTGCGAACAGATACTGAATAGATGCCTGCACCCCATAAAAGGCGTTGTACGGGCGCGAAGCATCGCTCTTTGCCGACATATTATAACCTTTGGTGGCAATTGCGACATGAGGCTCAATGGCAAGTCCCAATTGGTTGGTAAGACGCACCTTTGCACGTATACCTGCCAACAGATAATATGAGAGTTCGCTACGCTTAATCATTTCACCGTTCTGCATGCCTACACCGAGTGTAGTGGAGAAATCAAATATTCTAAAGGGGTTATATCCAAGATAGTACCGCGACAGATTGAAGTGATGATTCATTTGCACAGAATAGCGCTCCATCTTTATTTCCTTATCTTTGAGAGTAACGTCGCCATATTGCAACAACAGACTTAGAGCATGATTCTTTGTTATATCCTTCTCCAGCGAAAGACCGTAATTGTAACCCAATGAGAAATGATAATTGTTCTGATGTATTATTTGGTCTATCGATGTGGTAAGCCCCACCGACATGTGAGAAAAGAGACTCGAGTTCGAGTATCGTATATAGTCGGGATGGCGATAACGGCTCTGTTCGGCATACTCCATAGCATTGAAGCCATAGTTACCTGCCGAAAAATGTTCTTCGTCGTCCTTTATTGTGTCTGCCAATATGGCAATATTGCAAGAACCGGGAATTTGCGAAGTGTATGCAACTGCATGTATTGTATAAAGAGATATACAACACAATATCAATACCGATTTTACTATTTTGTCAATCATTCTCACTTTTTACTCTTTTTCTTGTACTCACCAAGCAGTCCCTTCAGTTTCTCGACAAGTTCTTCGTTGTTTCTGATACCGGTATCTCTTTTTAACGAAACAACCAATACATCGATATATCTCTTGTCGATATCGAAACAGTTGAAAAGAGCCGCTTTAGCATCTTCATAGTTATTATTACCCGATTTTTTTATTGAGTCCAATGCACGTTTATACCATGTATATGGGTGTTTCTCGTCGGGAACCAATGTAGGTACATTGGGTACATGTAACAAACTATCGGGGGTAGTTACCGATACACTATCGGGGATGGTTACCAATACAGTATCGGAGACATTTTCCTTACGCACCATACACATTTTCTCCATAATATTGTGCCAAGGAGTAAAAGCATTCTCAATAACTCTGTAACCATCGCCTTTTGTGGATATAAGGTCCTTATCGTTCGATGCAACAGCAATTTTTGTTATATCGTTTGAGAAACAACGTGCCAACGAAGCCTCGGCTTCGGTTTTTTGTCCTTTTCTAAAGTACATTATAGCCTTCAAATAGTCGGAGACAGGATTATCGGGCAGGTTAAGAGTATCGGATAAAGCCATGTTAAGATACTTATCATTGCTATCGTCGGGGTCGCCCACTGCCAAGTTTATGACAACCCTGTTTGTTACCGATGTAGAAGAGACAATACGTCTCACCTTGTCGGCTTCGGCCTCGGTTTTAGAAACTTTACCTACCTTGTAACCACCACGCAAACATTTGGAGAAGGACAAAAGTGTATCGTAGGGGCTTGAACCGTCACAAGCCCTATTCACCATTAACTCCAAAATAGGTATTTTATTCTTATATGAACGCTTATGTTGCTTAAGAGTCATTATAAGTTGGTTTGCCGCAATTTCGGGATGATTCACATACTCCACAATACGTGATGTTGAACCACTTTTTCTTCTTAGTTTGGGATACTTAACACCACCACCTTCAGGGTCGGGTTCATAATCGAGATATGGCATTAGAAGGTTTAAATCTACTGTATCTCGTGCTATATAACAGCAAGATATTAATGCGGCAGCATAGGGCAAATTGTTTTCATAAGAAGTCAAGGCATTACGGGCAACAGTCTCTAATTCTTTTTTATCTTGAATAGAATCCCTCAAATAGTTGAACAAAGCCCAATATTCCGAAGTTGTATAATGAGTATTAGGATCCTCTCGATACTCCTTAAGAATCATATCCATTGGTTTCTGTCCACGCTTAGTTACATTATACATGTAACGTACAGTTCTTAATTTTGGAAGATAATTTTCTTTTATTAAGGTTGTATAATAAGGAAGAGCAGCAATGCGACCACCTTGTGCAAGCATATTACCGGGATACTTATCTACAATATCTTTAACAGCACTTGCCTCAGTGGTATATCCATCACTTGCAAGCAGGTCGGCAAGATTATCCCAACCGGCAACACGCGACTCCCTTATTTCGACAGGACGGGTTGTATAACGCATAATTTCTCTTTGTACGAATGCAGCACGTTCCCTTGCCAACTCTTTGTTCTTTTCCTCGCTTCCTTCGGGCGATGCCATGCCATAAACAAAGACCTCTTGAAGAGTCTGTTTTGAATCATCTCTTATTGATATAAATGTATCGCGCAACTTATTGAGTTGAGCCATAGTTGCCGAGTCATTTTCGACAATACGGGATTTACCGACCTCAAAGTTCAAAAGTAGTTCCTCTAGAACCGGAATATCCTCTTCGGCCAATTCTTCATGAAATTTTTCTCTATCGGGAAGAAACTCCCTGAACGAGAAGTCGAGATATTTTAACGGACTGCGTCGTTCCCCATCGTCCTTTTTTTCTATGGTGTAAACCGGAACATTATAATCGAAAACTTTAATAATGGCACCAAAAGGATATGGATGCGAATAGTTGGGGTCGTAGCCCGAAAGAGTATCTACTACATGTACCAATATTGTATCTTTATTCTCGGTAAATTCTATTCTGGAGTATTGTCTTATGGTATCTTTAAGTATATAATAGCGAAGAGAATCGTGTAGACACAAAGAGTGCAACTTATCGTGATTAAGGTCGTAATCCATTCTGCGCTCTTGCGTTACATTATAGTCGAATTTATCGTAATAGTAAGCACGACCGTATGAAAAAACAGAGTCGCTCTTTTCATCGGAAAAGTCTATGCGGTCGTACCATAGGGGCTGAACCACAACACGCATATTTCTCTCCATTTTATATGGTATAACGTATGTAGCACTGCTGGTCATTATACCATCTTCTTCTACACTATCGGAGGGTTTTTCTTTGGATTTTTTTAGTGTATCCGTAACTAGTATGTCTTGTTTTAATCTATATCCAATTACTTTGCCATGTTCATCTTTTATTGAGTCCAAATCGGCATCAGAATTATTGCTATTATTTCCTACATTCCTGCTAAGTTCTATTATATGATCATTACTGCACTCACTTATTTCTAGCATTTTATAACCATAAGCAAGGTCGTTGCACCATACCAAAAGACGAGCATCTTTATCTCGTTTCATCTTTATAGAAAACTTTCCGTCCTTATCCGGATTAACTACTGCATGTCTATATTCAGGCTTTGAATCCTTTTTTAGCATTGACAAACCTTCATCGGCATCTTTCTTATTGGCAAAGGAGTAAATGAATATTTCATCCTCATATTTATCATATATAGACATAGGATTTGCAGGATCGACAACATCTACACTCATAGTGAATGTTACATTATTGTCATCCTGTGCATGCAACTCCCCTACAGCAAGGAACAAGAGAAAAAGAGACGATAATATGTGGTATATTCGTAAACGCATATTTTCAAGTGTGTGCAACAAGCAAAAAAGCCTATCTTATTATATATGATATTGAGGCTTCGATACGGGGAATAAGCATTACACCATCGCTATTGGTGCGTCCTCCATAATAGTCGTATCGGTCGCCCTCGTAATACTCTTTCTGTTTAAATCCAAGTACATTCAAACCGCTCAAAAACTCGAGATTGAGACGAGTGGTAAGGTTGAATGTGTATCCTAAAGCAACTCCTGCCGAAACAGAATTGCCTTCGTATATTTTTTTATTCCAATGAATATCGTAATGTGCCATTTGTGCCGAAAAGCCTATGAAGTGCCTTGTAAAGGGACGACCGCTAAACCAAAAACGATATTCCGGTACAATGGCAAAAAGGGTTACATCTTTTCCCCAAGGTTGGGCGCAACCATAAAGGTTCACACCCAAAGTGTGTTTGTTGCCCACAACAATGTCGGCACCAATATTGGGTATCATTGCCACATCCTTTACAAGGTCGCTCTTTATGGCAACCATCTGCGCCTTTACATAAGACACTGTAAAGAATAACAACCCTATTATAAAAATCTTTTTTATCACGTTAGAATTTAATTATATTATAAATCGGGTGCATAAATGATATCGACATTATACACTTTTCCCTGCTCGAAATTCAAGTCATCTTCACTTATCTCCAAAGGCAACAAGATTGGCATGTTGGCTATAGACAACCTGCCTCGAACATTTATTTTGGTTATGCGCATAGACGCAGGTATATACAATGGAATTGTTACGGTTAATTTCTCGTTGTTTATCAGTAATTCTTCGTCAACTACATTCAAAGGTGTATCTATGTACGAAGAGTTGGAATCGTCACTTATGAATGTTCCATCTCTTAAATCTATCATTCCTTCTCCGCTCTTGTTAAAATAGACCTCTAATGCCTCTATCTTAACATACTTAAGTACAGCAAAAATTCCCTTATTAACAGTTACATTTAACAGCAGTTTTGCAAATGCATGTTTGTACTGTAAGGAGAAGTTCCCGTTCTGCATGTACTTGGCTTTTGTTCTGAAAACTCGTCCGGTATACAGGTAATCGGTTGAGAAACAGTCGTCGTAGAGATTCACTTTGAGATAGCATGTTGAATCTTCGAACAACAGATTCTCGTCGGCCATGTAAGGTATATACGAATAGACCTCAACTGCCGAATTGGTTTCGTTGGGGAAACAGACTCCGTCATTGGCATTCAAAGGAGTGATATACCCCGGAATAATACCGGCAAATTCGGCATTATCGAGTCCCACACTGCACGATGAAAGAGTTGCCCCAACCAAGGCACTGTTGAGGGAGTCGGCTTCTTGTGCCGGAAAACCCAACATACCTATTTGGTAGGCGTTTTCCGTTGCTCGTGTGAGCGAAGAAACGTCTACATCAAATTCATAACCGGGTTCAGCATAGAAACTGATTTTTACATCCTCATTGGATAGCGATATGCTATCCAATGAGGTGTTATCACAACTGACTGTTAGAATTATTAGTAATACACTTAATATTAATTCTTTTCCAGACATTTAGAAACTTTTTAAATCTCTTAGTTCAATTCAAATTTCAATGACTCGTCGGGGTCGGCTTCTTGCCAGTCCTCGAGTGTTGCATCTATTGAGATGGTAGAAACACCTACGACTGTTACATAAATCTTATAAATGTAACCCGACTTGAAACGAGCATTATCGCCACTCAACTTAATAGTGATTCGCTTTTCGGACCAGTACTCCTTTTCGGGGTCTTCGGCATCGCAAAGACATATCGACATGTAGTACTCTTTTTCGTTGGGACAAGCCATTATTCCGCTACCTACATGTACGGTGTCGGAAACCTCCTCGCCAAGTTCATTGGTACTGAAACTGAAAGGAACGGGGTTTTCCGAAATGTCCGCGCCATCGGCATCTTTAAGAGCGATATCTATCATATCGTATCTGTTTGCAGGAACGATTGTTCCCGAACGGCTGTCGTCGAGACGGTGTGCCACAACCATACGCAGGTTAGAGTATGTATCCAAAAGACGTACATCCTTTATTCGCAAGTTCTTTACTTGTGAGAAGTCGGCGTTCTGCTCATCTTTATTCCAACTCTTTTGTGCTACAAAATAGAACTGGAACTGAGTGAGGCTATGCTTAAAGTGCATGTGAGCAGCAGATGTTTCCTGCGATTTCACATATCGCGCACTATAGGCATACTTGTTATCGATTTTTTCGGAACGTCCCCACAGAATATCGACATTACCATCGGTTTCAATATCTACATACACCGAGTCGGAATTATGTACATAATTGTTCTGACGAGGATAGTATCCAAAGAAATCGTAACCGTACCAACTTGTCAAAGGATAATACCAAATGTAGTCTTGTCCGGGCAGCACCTCGAGCATGGCACTCTCTTCGCCGTTATCGACAGGAGCACATGCCAGGTTACTCCAATATATACCATTGGTTGTAAGACCATAACCTGTTGAGGTATTGTCCAAAACAACATTCCAATCGACATCGTTTGCATCGTCGCTACCACCGATACCGGTTTTCTCGCGTGCCAAACAGAAGATACCCAATGTATCGACTTCGGTAATATCGTTTATCATTGCTCTGGTTGAAACATACGAAGGGAACTTTGTATCGCTCTGCAACAAGATTGGAACCTCCGAAGCACTCTCCCCCGGCATCGAGGGTGAGTGATGGTCGGAGTTGGAGCAACCGGCTAAAAAGGAAGATACTACAAGTAGTAAAAATAATATTCTTTCTTTCATTTTTGCCAATTATTGGTTTTGAATAATATTACTCAATAGGAAGGTTTTCGTTATCCTCTTCAGTACCCTCATCAACAGTGTTGTCTTCTTCGTCTATTTTGTCGTTGTCAACAGCAATGTCTTCGCCTTTCTCCCAGGGAGCAAGTTCAAGAGTAACAACAATCTTCTCAACACCATATACAGTGAAAGTGATGTTATATTGTTTACCAGCCTCGAAGTTGGCACCTGAAGGCACTCTCAAAGTTTGAGGATAAACAGATGTATACTTCTCACCACCTGCTCTGGGGGTTTGAGAGATGTAAATCTCGAGGTCGTATGTCTCTTGAGGTATCAACATCAAACTCTCTCCAATGCGACTGGTTATTGCCTTGTTCTCTTCAACATCCCATTTAGGCTGTATAGGAGTCAACTCAACCAAAGGAAGTGCGCCTGTCTCTGTTGTTTCCAACGCATCGCGCTCTTTAAGGGCAACAACATCCTCTGCAGTAATGTCTGTGAGGTATTCGTCGGGAGCAGTTTCACCATCCCATGCTACAATAAGGTTAGCCTCTGTTTTTGCATTTACAATCTTAACAGAGTCGATAGTTACACCTGTATATGTACCATCTTCGGCAATAGCCTGGTCTGACACAGCCTCGGAACTGGGTTGTACAAAGAATGCCAAACGAGAAAGAAGGTGCTGGAACACAAAGTGAGGCTGTACACCGTTAGGATCTTCCTGACCATTGTAACCAACTTTCTTACGAGCAGAGTATGCGCTATAATAACGTGTTGCATCGTAACCTTGTGCTGTAAGAGCGTCACGCTGTGCGTCGGACATATCGGCTTTAGAAACCATAAGGTCTTGTGTACCATCCAACACAAGAGGCAATACGTATTTGTCGCCGTCAACGTTCAGTTCAGGTGTTGCACCATCTTTTGCTGCATCATCGGCATGATAAGCAAAGAAACTGTAATTACCTGCCATAGGATAGTATTTGGGGTCGCCATACTCTGCATATCCTACGTTTGAAGCCGCATCTGCTGTGGGAGCAGTAATTTCGGCATTGTTAAAGATGTCGCCGTAAACATCCTTTGCGATTGAAAAATCGGACTTGTCGAACATGTAAACATTCAACTTTTCACCACGCCAGATGTTGTTACCACCATCTTCGGCACTCAAATCACCAACAGCACCGGTACCTCTTGTTGTAACATCGATGTTTGCACCACCTACAGAGAACAAAATAGGAGCTTTGTCCTGTTCGCCACCACCTGCGGGAGGAGTAACAACGTCATCGTTTGAGCAGCTTACAAAACTGCCGACAGCAATACATGCCGCCATTAAAAATAACTTTTTCATTGTTAAAAAAATTAGGTTAATAAAAATATATAATTATCACTTGTATTCTTCGTATTCAGTATTTTCGTCATCTACAGGTATAAATTCCGGTTCACCCCAATCCAAGCCATCCATACTAAGTTTAATAGGTTGATAACCGTATATGTGTATTGTTACTTGGTATTCGGCACCGGCAACAAACGGATTATATTGATTTGTTCCGTCGGGAAGAACCGTACGGTTTTTTAAATCGTAACGGGCTAAGTATCGACGAATTTTTCCATCTGTTGAGTGGAATGCACAAGCAATATATAAGTCGTACTGTTCACGAGGAGGCAACAGCAAGCCTAATCCTAAATTGTTTATAACTTCGTTCTTTGCTACACTGTGCTTTAACGGTGTGAGACCTGTTTGAGTACCATCGACGGTTTCACCATCCTCGGGGATTTCGCATAGATGTATCTCTTCGAGTTTCTCTGTTGTACCGGGAATCATTGTCATTCCCAAACGAGATGTATCGTTGGCTGCAACAGTCAGACGCCAATCTCTATGTGCTTTCAGATAGATATCCTCGACATAAATTTTATCACTCATCGCATCCTCGCCAACCAAATTGAAGACAAAACGAGAAAGACAATGTTTGGCATCGAAAACCGGGAAGATAGAACGGTGTCCGGTTGTTGTACTATAAAGTAATTCTCCATTCAGCACATTGGTGGCAAACCACTTATTGGCTGTTGGGTCGAGATTTTCCAACTGGTTCTGTGTTGGACGCGCAACAGAACAGATAACATCTTGTGTTCCATCTATTTTTATATCCATATAGATACGGTCCTTTTCGCGCACGGCTCTGTTATTTAATATCTGTGCATCATCTATTGTGTATGCAAAAAAGTTGTATTTATATTCTTGGTTTGTTTGACTGTAGTAGTATGCTGCATCTTCATCGACAAAATCGAGTGTTTCGTCGTAATTTATTTTTGTCGGAGCACCTAAACCGGTTTTTGGGTCATCGACCAAACATTGCCAAGGATTGTTTTTATCCTCTTCGGTTAGCGGATTGTATGTTGCTCTATAATCGATTGCACCATTGTAGGCATAGTTGTTTGCAAGGAATGAGTAGACATGGAATGTAAGATGATCCCACACCCATTCACGGTCGGGGTCGATAGCACCCACACCGCGATTTGTTGAAATGTAGTATGGATTATTCAAAGACATCAGAATAGGCACCTTATCATATATTGTTTCATAATTTAAGGTGTCTTTTGCATCATCTTTATAATCTATGCCGACATAACTATCGGAGCAACTGACAAATAAAGCAACAAACAGCAAATAATATATTACTCTTTTGATACTCATAATATTATACATCCAAATCTATATTCTTGTAAATTATCCAATTATCTAAGTTTCTATCTCCGTCGACAGTTTCCAGAACCTGGTTCTTATCTATTTTTAGAATATTATCTATTTCTAGTATTACAGTCTCTTTTTGCTGATATATGATTTTACCATATTCACCTATTGTGTTATAGAGGTTTATTCCCACATTGAACAACTTGGATACCTTACGACCCAATTTGTCTTCGGTATATGTAAATATTGCCAACTGCATAATACCTGCTCCTGTTGTAAAGGTGGGGTCATCGCTACGCAACAGTCCCATAACAGAGATTTTACCAACATAATTTGTTACTCCATGCCAGGAAGATTGTCCCTCGCCATTAGATTGAGAGGTTTCACCGTCGGCACTCTCCTCCTGGGGTAAGAAGAGAACTTTTAATGTGTGAGATGGATCTACCACACCTGTTATAAGGTTCATACTCTCGGGAACACCAGAAACCTCTGCCATCATTTTTTCTATCATAACAGAATCGCGCTCAATGGAGAAGTGTATTTCAATGTCCTGCGTCAGTCTGTTAGGAGTAATCTTTATGATATTATCTTTTTGGTCATCTATTTTTTCAACTCCGGAACTGTAATAGTATACAGGTGTAGCACCTGTTATATATGTAGAATAGGGGTTGTAATCTTTCCAACTCATTCCATGTTTATCGACTTTATCGTCGGAAAGAGGATAGGATTTATATTTTATCAAAAGCCTGTCATTCAACACCTTTTCGGATATCTCCTCGGATGTAAGACCCAAATATTCATAAGTATCATCTTCGTGGAAATAGTTATAGGAGATAAAATGATAATCTCCATTCTTTAAATACAGATTCTCACCCTCTTCTGCTTCGTCTTCAGTTTCTTCGTCGGTTGTGTCGGAAGCGGGTACATCGTTGCCGGGTAGAACTGTTTCATCCTCAACCCCGACAGTCTCATCTGTTGTATTTTCATTTTCACCTGGAAGGTCGGTTGCAACATCTTTGTCTCCCATTTTACCCTCATAGGGTTTATTGAAAATGTATTCACCCTTATTGTCGGAAGATAATGTAGAGGAATGATATCCACAGAACCATGTATTAACTACTCTATGACATATAACCAACATTGAGTCGGGAGTATCGTTCTTCTTCAAGAATTCTTCATCCCATGAATATTGTAAATCGACCAATGCCAAATGAGGATGTGTCTCGTCGTAGCATATTTCCACCTCGGTTGTATTACAAGAGGTACAAATTGCCACAACAAGCAACATTACAGTCAAATATGTCATCATAAACTTTCTCATCACAAGCAATTTACTGTAATATTATTGTTGAATCGGAAGGAACATCCGTTGTTATTGTACTGTCGGAAAGAGTATTTAACATAAGGGTGTTTGAATTAAGCATAAGAGTATCCGGCACCTGCATAAGGGTATCGGAGAACTGAGGCATTGTCTCTAACACCGTTTTATTTTCCCGGT
Organism: uncultured Bacteroidaceae bacterium; assembly: GCA_964512955.1. Taxonomy (GTDB): domain Bacteria; phylum Bacteroidota; class Bacteroidia; order Bacteroidales; family Bacteroidaceae; genus HGM04593. The sequence goes on along the minus strand of CAZEKX010000031.1, from coordinate 10,637 downwards.
TTTTCTTATCCTTTCTTTTTTTCTTACTCTTTTCGGGTTTTATCTTTTGTGGTTCTTCTACTGTTGTAGCCACAACTTCTCGTTTAGAGTACTTTTTCTCTAAAGCAATTCGCTTTACTGTATTTTCCGCCTCTATTCTATAATTTTGTCCATCATTCTCACTTACACCGTATGATTTTGCATAGAGCGTATCTCTATTCAAGAATGGGTGTGTTACACTAAAACGTCTTGTTTTATTATTTTCGGTTTCTTCTATTATTATTTTTCTACGCAAATTAATCTTATTTGCAGTAGATGCAACCGCTGTTCCTATATATCTATTATTATGAGGCACAATAGATCTCGCGTTAATTTCAGGAACAAGAGCAGTCAAAAATTTCATGTAAGGTATAGGCTCCACACTATCACCGGTATTATTAAAAATACCATCTCTAATTAACTTATACCTCTTCTTTATTTCTGTTTCTACAGATGTTATTCCCACTTCATCTTTAATCCCCGCATAAGATTTTAATATATCGTTAAGGAAAGGCATATCCAAATCCTTGGCAGATGATATGGCTCTATTTTTCAACTGTTTTTTATAAGCGGTTGAAAGCAGTTTATTGGGTATTTTAAGAGGTTTATATACTTCGGAGAGTTCTGTAAGCAGTTCTGTGGAATCGGCTTCACCATACAATTTGTTTATACGACGTATCTCTTCGTTTTTCTTCTTGACAATGCTGTTCCATGCATCTACAGAATCGGGATTTATATAATCACCGGATGTTGAGTCTGCCCACACAAAGAATTTAATGTTTGCCTCCTCGTAAGTTTGTCTCTGCTCAAATGCATCTTGCAATTGTTTAAGTTTCTTATCGTCGTAAGATGGTATCTGCTCTCTGATGGATTTGAAACGATAAACAAATCCTATACGCACCTCGGATATTACAGGGAATGGTACGAAATGAGTATCCTTTGTTCCGTCATAGACATAATGCTTATCTTCGGATGCAAATTTAAACTTGTCGTAGTTTGTACATACAAAACCAACATCGGCACCAACCTCGAAATCGAGAGCAGTTCCATTACTATAAAGATACAACGGTGTGTTAAAGCCAAATGAGGCTCCAAAACCTATTGCAGAGCCTTGATAACCGGTTTCACCCAATTTAAGTGTGTACTTATCGTAACTAAGATAAGGACCTACATAATAGGCACGGTATGTTCTTGGATTCCTACGTGCAGTAAGTGTTTGAGAATATGCGTAGTATTTATTCATAAACCCCTGCGCGTTGTTTCTAAGATCCTCTTCCCAGTCATTAATTTTTCTGGTTCTGAAGTACCACAATGTATTGGCCTTTACCCCTAGGATGTTATATACATAACGAGGATTATTTTCGAGAGTGGAATTCCAATTATATTTTGCAGAAAGACCTACCGATATTTTCTTTGTTTTGTTTTGAACAATGTCGTACTCAAAACCTATATTAGGTGTCATCAAACCCCAATTCAACACATTCGTACGCAAGCCTAATCGTTCTTTGAACGAGACTAGCGTATCGTTCTCAGTTGCCTGTACCGTATTACAGATAACAAGTGAGAACAACATTAGTATTGAAAGGTTTATAAATCGCATTTTTGCTACATGCGTATATAAATACACAAAATTTTCGCAAAATTAAGTATATTTCGCCAAATAAACATTAAAAAAACACAGAATCTGCATTTTTGATTAAAAATTTAACAACTTGAATTCTCCGGCGACAAAACAAAAAAGCGCGCTAGGGGGGGGTAATTCGTTCATATTCAACAAGTTGCAATCGCAAAACCAACAATTCGGCAATAATTTGACACAAAAATAGAAAAAGCAAATTAACTTAAATTTTGCAAAAAAAACGAACTTAATGACATTTTTCATTAAGATATTGCACCCCAATTCCAATTATTATTGCGTTTGATGGTGCGCAGACGCTCCCAAATGACTCTATAAAGAGGATTATTGCACAAAGGATCGGCATCGACCACTTCGCGCGCCACATCGCGAACATATTGCAATAATTGTTCATCACGCGCAAGATTGGCTATTTTAAGGTCGAAGGCTATACCGCTCTGCTGTATCCCCTCGATATCTCCAGGTCCGCGTAGTTTAAGGTCGGCCTCGGCAATCTCAAAACCGTCGTTGCTACCGGTCATTATCTCCATACGTTTTCGTGTCTCCTCGGAGAGTTTGTAGTCGGTAACAAGCATACAGTAGGATTGGTTACCTCCTCGCCCTACCCTGCCACGTAATTGGTGCAGTTGCGACAAGCCGAAGCGTTCGGCATTCTCTATTACCATGACTGTTGCACTGGGGACATCTACTCCCACCTCGATAACAGTGGTGGAGACAAGTATCTGTGTTTCGCCCGAAGCGAAACGGCGCATCTGCTCCTCTTTTTCTTTGGGTTTCATCTTACCATGCAACTTACTAACGCTATAGTCGCAGAAGATATTGCATATCTGCTTATAACCGTCTTCGAGGTTTTTAAGGTCGAGTTTCTCGCTTTCGCTTATGAGCGGATAGACTACATATACTTGTCGCCCATCTTTTATCTGCTTATGCATGAATTCGTATAGTCCCTCGCTACGGTTCCGAAATATATGCATTGTAGTTATTGGCTTACGCCCGGGCGGCAACTCGTCAATAACAGAGACATCCAGGTCGCCATAGAGAGTCATTGCCAATGTTCGTGGAATGGGTGTAGCAGTCATAACAAGTATATGCGGAGGGATATTATTCTTTGCCCACATCTTTGCGCGTTGTACCACACCGAAACGGTGTTGTTCGTCGATGACCACTAATCCTAAATTATTGAAAACGACATTATCTTCCAATACAGCATGGGTACTTACAAGAATATCTGTTTCACCGTTTGCCAATGATTCCAACAAGGGAGGGCGATCCTTTGCCTTTGTGCTACCGGTGAGCAGTGCCACACGCACAGGCAAAGTGCTTAACATACGACGCAGGGTGGCAGTGTGTTGCTCTGCCAATATCTCTGTGGGTGCCATAAGACAAGCCTGATAGCCGTTATCCTTTGCCAATAACATAGAGAGTAACGCCACAAGTGTTTTTCCACTACCCACATCGCCTTGCAACAAACGGTTCATTTGGTGATTACTGTTTACGTCGCGACGTATCTCTTTTACCACACGTTTTTGCGCTCCGGTAAGTTCAAACGGTAGGTTTTCATTGTAGAATCGGTTGAACATTTCACCAACTTTGGCAAAACGATGTCCCACATACTTTTGCATGCGGTCCTTTGCATAATGGAGTATGCTTAATTGTATGTAGAACAACTCCTCGAACTTAAGACGATACTGAGCATTGCGCAGTTCCTGTGGATTCTTAGGGAAATGTATTACGCGAAGAGCATCGGCAAGTGGCATGAGGTTATGCTTTTTTATTATGTCGTGTGTGAGGGTCTCATCGGCAATATTATCGCCTAACAGAGCAAACAGGTTTGAGATAAGTTTTGCCATCGCCTGCGAGTTAAGACCGGCACGTTTCATCTTTTCGGTTGTATTGTAGTATGGTTGTAAGCCCATTGAGGAGAGTTGTAATGCTTCGGCGGCATCTATGTCGGGATGTGCAATATTTACACGCCCGTTAAAAAGTGAAGGTTTTCCAAAAACAAGATAGCGTGTGCCTATCTTATAACGCGTTTTAAGGTACTTAAGTCCACGAAACCATACCAAGTCGACAAAGCCTGTACCGTCGGTAAAGTGCGCCACTATACGTCGGCTTGCCCCCTCACCCATTTCCTCAAAACTGCGTATTTCACCACACAACTGCACATAGGGCATATTACCGGTGAGTTCACTCACCATGAAGAGACGACTACGGTCGACATGGCGATAGGGGAAATAGTATAAGAGGTCGTACAGGGAATATATTTTAAGTTCCCTGTTCAACAGTGTTGCTCTTTGCTCGCCTACACCGGGAAGAAACTTTATGTTTCGGGCTGTTGTGTCCAGCATTCCATTAAGGTTCGTGCCACCATCATATCGAACGGTGTTGTAAGTTTTATATTTTCTCTATTACCCTCGATAGAGCATATCGGTTCACCAAGAGCCTCAACAACAGAGGCATCGTCGGTAAAAGCCTCAACATATCGCTGTTCGTAAGCACGACGCAAGAGCGATAATTTAAAAACCTGGGGTGTCTGTACAAGACGATAGCGATCGCGTGGAACGACTTCGCTTGCTCCTTGCCCGCCAACAATGTGGCGCAAACTATCCTGCACCTCAATCATTGGTATTGCGGAATTATTTATCCATGCCTCGCGATAGGCAGTATCGAACACGTTTTGTGATACAAAAGGACGAACACCATCGTGAATCCCTACTATTGCATCCTCAATGTCGTCAATCATTGCTAAACCGTTCTGCACCGAGTGGAAACGGGTTGTTCCCCCGGTTGTCAGTTGCAACGGCACTTGAAAAGAGTACTCCTTGCATAGTTGACGCCATAGTTCGAGATGTTCCTCGGGAAGCACAAGCACCACCTGTAACGAATTATCCATGGCATAGAGACGCTCAATGGTATGCATGAGTATGGGTCTGCCGGCAAGCAGTTGAAACTGTTTAGGCATGTCTCCGCCCATACGTAACCCTTTGCCCCCTGCTACAACTATCAAATATCTTTTCATATTGTTTTAAATTCTGAATTGCATTTGCGAACGGAGAGTGTTCACCATTTCCGCCCCACATAAATACTCTACAATAACGAAACCAAAATCGAACGAAGCACCCGGCCCACAAGCAGTTATTATATTTTTGTCTGTCTGAACAGTGGCTGCTGTATATTCTGCACCGGTAAGTTCAGCCTCGCAACCGGGATAGCATGTTGCTTTACGACCGTTCAAGAGCCCCATGCGACCAAATACCATGGGTGCAGCACAGATAGCCGCAATAATTTTATTGTTATCGTTTGCCTTGGCTATCTCTTTGCGCAATGCTTCGCATGATGAGAGGTTATCGGTTCCAACACTGCCACCCGGCAACACCAATGCATCGGCATCGTGGAAACAGCACTCCTCAAAAAGGGCATCGGCTTCTACAGCCACATCTTGCGCCGAGACAACGCCCTTGCGTCCCATTATGGAGACTGTTGTTACTTGTATTCCGGCACGACGCATTACATCGACGGGAGCCAACGCTTCAACAGTCTCGAAGCCATCGGCAAGAAACAGATATACCTTTTTCATAATTCACCTATTATATAATACTATTTTAATTTGAAATAGTATGTAATTGTTCCTGTTTGATTGTTTACAGTTTCTACCTTATTAAATATTGCCTTACGCGCAGCATCGGTAGCCGCCTTACGTAATAACGGGTTTGCGGTATTTGTTCGTGAGTTTATAGTTGTGTTTATTACACGTCCGTCGGGGTTCACTGTTATGTTCACAACCACTCTACCCTCGTCCTGTACATTGTACACCGGACGTGGCAAGCCACCTGAACCCAGTGTACGGTCGCCAAGGTCGAATGTTCCATAGCCACTGTTGCCTTTAACAACACCTGTTGTTTCATTACCCGTAACAGAGCCTTCTTGTCCTTTACCCTCTTGCGCTATTCCACTGTCGGTCATTGTATTGCTCTTACCAAAGGCACTTGCTATCTTTGTGTTTGCTTCGCGAGCAATGCGTTCTGCCTCTTGACGTTTACGTTCTGCCTCACGCGCTTTGCGTTCACGTTCCAGTTCTTCGGCACTCTTCTTTGGCTTTGCAGTTTTGTTTTTCTTTGCATCGGAACTGTTAAGTGCCACGGTTGGTTCATCGGTCTGAGTTATAAGCGGCTCACTTGGGCTACGACGAGGTTCGGATGCCGGAGACGACACCGAAGACGCCTGTGGAGCAACCTTTACCTCGGTATAAGTAAATGCATCGCCCGAAGACGACATTACATTACCCATAACAACCGGAACACCCGACTCGGGTTGCTGCGGAGGTTTACTGATAACAATTAGCAGGAGTATAATAAGCACTATTGCATGTACCAAAATAGTACCTGCAATGCCATACAACTGTTCCTTTGTTAATCTATTCATCACTTTTTGTCGGGACGGCGCGTTGCAAGCACCATCTTAAAGTTATTCTCGTTTGCTATATTAAGCACTCTTACAATCTCGCGATAAGGCACTGTCTCGTCGGCATATAATGCAACATACATTTCGGGTTCTTTAGCGGCACAAGCCTGCAAAAAGGATGCAATATCATCGGGAGAGATGGGCATCTCGTCCTCTTTTCCAAACGCCGAATAGTAATTCAGTTCCTTATCTATGATAACACGTGCCAAAGGTTTTGCCGATGTTTGCTGGTTGCCCTGTGGCAGAAGCACTTTAATGGCGTTAGGAGTTACCATGGTGGATGTTATCATAAAGAATATCAACAACAGGAATATTATATCCGTCATTGACGACATAGAAAAGGCATCTATTGTCTTTGTCTTTCTCTTAAGCATACTTATTCAGGTTATTAACGCAACTCCTTCTTCTCGTGAACTATCTCCATGAAGGTTATTATCTGTGCCTCCAAGTCGTTCTGCACTTTATCGACCAATGTTACAAGGTAGTTGTATGAGAAGAGAGCCACAATACCAACAATGAGCCCCCCCACTGTGGTTATCATAGCCTCGTAGATACCACCTGACAATAACGAAACGTCGATATTGTTTCCGGCATTTGCCATTTCCCAGAAAGCGCGTACCATTCCGGTTACCGTACCCAGGAAACCAAGCATGGGAGCCACAGCGGCAATAGTCGAGAGGATGGGAAGACCTTTCTCTAAGTTGGATACCTCGAGATTGGCACAATTGTCGACACTTTCGCGTACCGACGATGCCGACAAGCGGAAGTTCTTGAGTCCACGTTCCACGACACGCGACACAGGAGTATTCTCGTTACGGCAATAGTTGGTTGCCGACTTTATATCGTCATCTTTAATATTGTCGTGAATACGTTCCATAAACAATGGATTTCGTTTCATTGCTTTGCGCAACGTGGCAAAACGTTCTATAAAGATATATATTCCCACTACAGAAAGCAGTGCTAATACAACCATTATCCAACCGCCTTTAACAGTTAGTTCCCAAACATTCATACCCTCAGCAACAGGCTCTGCTACAACTGTTGAGATTGAATCCTGAACAACCTCGGCAACCTGTGCAACTTGCAAAAATAGAGTCATAGTATCTTATAATTTATTATTTTTTATTTAAGTAATTGCTCTTTATAGGCGGCAACTGTATCCTTTAAACCCATGTATAGTGCATCGCAAATGAGTGCATGCCCAATGGAGACTTCGTCGACCCAAGTTATTTTTTCTACAAAATAACGTAGATTTTCGAGACTTAAGTCGTGCCCTGCATTAAGTCCTATTCCCAATTGACGCACCTCTTCGGCTGTCTCAATGAATGGAGCAATCGCCTTTTCGCGATTTTCGGCATACATTTCGGCATAGGGACCTGTATATAGTTCAACGCGATCGGCACCTGCCTTTGCTGCATATTCCGCCATACGGGGATTGGCATCGATGAATATGGAACTACGGATTCCTGCCGAACGTATATCGTTGAGAATATCGCGCAAAAACTCCAGTTCGGTAACTGTATCCCAACCGGCATTAGAGGTAAGTTGATTGGGTTTATCGGGAACAAGTGTAACCTGATTGGGTTTAACCCTGAGAACCATGTCTATGAATTCGCGCGAAGGATAGCCCTCGATATTGAACTCCGTATTTACAACAGCACGTAAAGCAGGTACATCGGCACGACGTATGTGTCTTTCGTCGGGACGAGGATGTACAGTGATACCATCGGCACCAAACGCCTCGCAATCTCTTGCCACTTGCAGAATATCGGGGTTATTGCCACCACGTGCATTTCTTATGGTTGCGACCTTGTTTATATTTACACTAAGTTTTGTCATTTAAAATGGCTTTTATCTTTATAAAATGTTATATATGCAGTAAAACCGCATATTTTCCGATGTTAAACAAAAAATATTAAGTATTAAAGTGCAAAAGTACTACAAAATAAAAAAATAAGATAATAATTTATCTTAAATTTGCGCATAAAATCGGAGGTTATATGAAATTTGCCATATTCGGAAACAGTTATCAGACAAAAAAGTGCGAAAAGATTGCAGAACTTTTCGACATTCTAAACAGATGTGGAGACTGCTACTCGATAGAACACCGTTTCTACGAGTTTCTTAAAGAGAACAATGTTGAGCATGTAAAACCTGTTGAGATAATTGAGGATGACAACTTTACTGCTGATATTGTAGTAAGTTTCGGTGGCGACGGTACGCTCCTGCGTACTGCCGGTTGCGTGGGCAGTAAAGGTTATCCTATTTTGGGTATAAATGCCGGCAGACTGGGTTTTCTGACCACAACATCGAGTAGCGATATTGAGAATATCGTAGCAAAATTACATGCCGGTAACTACAACATAGAGGAGCGTGGATTGATTGTTGTTACCAGCGAAGGAGAAGATTTAAAGAACTACCCGTATGCCCTTAATGAAATTGCAATAATGAAACACGACAGTTCGTCGATGATTACATTAGAGACCACGCTGAACGATGAGGACAAAATAATTTATCAGGCAGACGGATTGATTATCTCCACACCATCGGGGTCTACAGGCTATTCACTGAGCGTAGGAGGTCCCATAATAGCACCTAATGCCGATGTGATGATACTTACACCTATTGCATCGCATAGTCTTAATATGCGTCCGTTGGTGGTAAACGACAATACCGTTGTAAAGATTAAGGTAAACAGCAGAAGCCACAATTTTCTAATAGCAATTGACGGACGTAACGAGAGTTGTGAAGAGAGTACAATACTTACCATAAGAAAAGCCCCCTATCGCCAACGTATAATACGTAGCAAAGGAGGCACATTCATTAGAAACCTGCACGACAAGATGATGTGGGGTGCAGATACAAGAGAGTAAGAGAACACTATATTCTGCTACCAGAACTTATTATTATCGGCACTATACTCAAAACCAAATGCTGCGAGTTTTGATTCCAACTCATTACGGTCTATATCCATACTCTTACATAACTCGTCGAGCGAAGGATATTCATCGCGCAGTTTCATATTGACAAAACTGAACAACATCATTGGGTCGTTTGGTAATTCCTGAATAGACATATTTATTTTCTTTTTTGTAACCAACGATATACAATTGGAATAACATAAACGTTCAAAAAGGTCGATGTCAATAAACCGCCAAGAACCACTACAGCCATGGGGCTTTGAATTTCATTTCCCGACTTTTCACCACTCAAAATCATTGGAACAAGAGCCAACGCTGATGTAAAGGCTGTCATGAGAATAGGTGTCAGACGATCGCACGAGCCTAATCGTATTGCCTGCTCGGCATCAAGTCCATCGAGGTGTTGCAAATGCTGATATCGGGAGACAAGCAGAATTCCATTACGTGTTGCAATACCAAAGAGGGTTATAAGACCTATTATGGCAGGAATACTGACCACTCCCGAAGATATATATGTTGCAAAAACACCTCCTATAAGTGCAAGAGGAAGATTCAACAATACAACAAGCGAGAGTGCTGCACTTTTAAATTCGCTGTACAACAGTACAAAAACCACGCCTATTGCAATTAGAGACGTGAGCCACAAAGTACGCGACGCACTTGCTGCACTTTCGAACTGCCCTCCATATTCCAGACGATATCCCTCGCCCAACGATAACTCTTGCTCTAAATATTCGGAAATACGTTCTACTGTTCCTGCGACATCGCCACCTGTGATATTTGCAGATACAACAACCTTGCGTTGAACATTTTCACGGCTTATGCTTCCCGGACCACCGGACGAGGTTATTTTTGCAACCTCTTCGAGTGGTATCTTACCCTGTTCGGTATCGATGAGGGCACGACAAACACCGTCTATGCTTTCGGTGTAGTCGTGGTTAAGGCGAAGAATGAGGTCGAAACTACGCTCTTCTTCGTATATTTCTCCTAATTTCTTACCCGGAAATGCCGCTGCCACAAAGCCATTGAACTGTTCCATGGTGATACCATAATAGGCAAGACGTTCACGATTGGCACGTATTTGCAACTGCGGAGTCTCTACTTGTTGCTCTACATTTACATCGACAACATTGTTGAATACCGACAAGAGGGATTTAATTTTATTTCCTGTTACAAAGAGGGTGTTAAGGTCGGGACCAAATATTTTTATAGCCAAGTCGGCCTGTGTACCCGATACCATATGGTCGATGCGGTGTTCAAGTGGCTGACCTACAGATGTAACAACTCCCGGTACAGATGCCAAACGAGTGCGGACATCGTGTAGGAATTCCTCTTTGGAACGTTCATTGAGTTGGAAATTAACATCTATCTCGGCGCCGTTGGAGGTTTGCGAGTGTTCGTCGAGTTCACCACGCCCGGTACGACGGGCTGTACTTGTAACCTCGGGGATATCAAGCAATTCGCGCTCAATAGTGGCGCCTATGCGGTTAGACTCTTCGAGTGAGACTCCGGGACGAGAGACCGCAGAGATTGTAAGAGCCTTTTCATTGAATTCGGGCAAAAAACTGCGCCCCATACCTGCAAAAAGAAAAAGAGCAACT
>CAZEKX010000030.1:0-23972 GCA_964512955.1 uncultured Bacteroidaceae bacterium | reverse complement strand
AATTATACGTTTACATAAAAATATTTTTCAATAAAATTCAAACAGCTTCTTATATGTGAAAATTAATTCATTTTATGAAATAAACTATATTTGCAATATATGCTAATATATTATAGAACAAAAGAAAATACTTCGTTTTGCTATGTATTATAACAACAGTGGGTGTAGAGAAAGTTGTTTCTTCTTCTGAACGTAGTGAAGAAACTAAAGATATACTAAATAATAAATATGAGCGACTAAAATAATTACTATTAGTCGCTCATATTTATTATTTGTGTTTCTTATCTAAGGTCGGTAAGAACCGGAGTCTTAACACACTTTACTTCATTTTGTATGGTGTCGTTCTGTTGTTCGAAAATTACAATCTTATTTTCTCCTTTGTTAAGCCATACACCGGGAATATATAATGTCTGTTGAGGACCTACGTTCCAATACCTTCCAATGTTGTGCCCGTTTACAAATACAATTCCTTTGCCCCATGTACCCATGTCTATAAAGGTGTCGCCTGTTTCGTCGAGTGTGAATACTCCCTCGTACAATACCGGACATCCTTGCAAACGTTTTGCCTGCGATGTGCCGTTTGCCATGGTTGCACGGCCCATTTTTGAAAGGTCGGGCATCTCGTTCATAGGTAATTGATACATCTCCCAATTACCTGTTATCTCTTGGTCGGCGATGGTTATAGGGCTGATTATACCTTTTGTGTTATGAACAATTTCGCTTCCGTAGTTAATGCGTCCCATGTTCTCAACCAGAATCTGCAAGGTTGCATTGAATGGAACATTAATCTCCATATCGTATGTTTGGGTATTGCGGTTCAGTTCGCCAACCTTTTCACCATCTATATATACTATTGCGTAGTCGCGCAGTCCGGGAATAGATAACATTCCATTTATTGGTTGGTTAAAACGACGGCTGTAAAGCACATAGCCATAGCCTTGTTTCAACTGTTCAAATGTTAGAGGGGTTTGGTTGCTTACAGGTGTTGTGCGTTCTGTGTAAGCAAGCAGGTCGGCAACTTTATTCAACTTAATCGATGGTATTTCAATAAGAGGTATTTGTGCTGGTGCTTCGGGTACATCGTATTCAACATATTTTTTTATTACGTTGCGAATAGAGTCGTATTTTGGTGTTACCCAGCCTGCTTCGCTTATGGGTGCGTCGTAGTCGTAACTTGTCAGGTCGGGCTGAATATCGCGACGTTTATCGTAGTTGGCACCGCTTGTGAATGCGAAATTTGTACCGCCATGTACCATGTAGAAATTGAAAGATACATCGTTCTTTAGGTACTCCTCGGTTTGACGTGCTATTTGTGAGTCATCTACGTCGGGGTGAGGTTCTGCCCAGTGTGCCAACCAACCCGGGTAGAACTCGGCAACCATGTATGGTCCTTTACCGTCATGGTACTGGTCTACCACTTTCTTGAGGTTTGGGATGTTGCTCTCACCATTTGCAGTGGGCAGTGCTCCGGGAGTGCTTCCACCTTCGAAAAGCCAACTGCCGTCCGATGTGAACAGTGGTACATTGAACCCTGCATCGGCTAATTGTTGCTTAATCTTTGCATTGTAGGAACGATGTTCCTCTATAGGAATGTCGGGGCGTTGGTTTACATATGAGCCGAACTCGTTCTCGCACTGCACCATTATAATAGGTCCACCGTTGGTGCATTGCAGGTGTCCCACCTCCTTGAACAGACGGTCGATATACAGTTTGGTGTGTTTCAGGAACTGTTCATTGTCGCGACGTATCTCCATTCCTTCAATGTTTTGTAACCACCAAGGGTAGCCTCCAAACTCCCACTCGGCACAAACGTATGGACCGGGACGTAAAATAACCATCATGCCCTCTTCTCCGGCAATCTTAATGTATTCGGCAATATCCTTGTCGCCTTCAAAATCCCATACTCCGGGTTCCACCTCGTGCCAATTCCAGAACACGTATGTAGCAACGGTGTTCAATCCCATTCCTTTCATCATTTGTAGACGATGACGCCAATATTGATGTGGAATGCGTGAATAGTGCATCTCTCCCGACAGAATTGGTGTTGCCTTGTTGTTTACATAGAAATCTCCGTCTTTTATCTCAAAAGATAGAGGTTTTTGTGCAAATGTAACCAATGGCAATAGTGCCAACAAAAATAGATAAATTGATTTTTTCATAATATATAATATGTGTAGTTGATATTTTTGTATCTCTGATGCAAAGAAATGTAATAACTTGCATAATGCAAATTAAATATAGTGAATTTTTGCATTTTTTATGTTATAACGTGTGGTTTGGGTTTTTATTCTAAATATATAAGGTCGCGTATTATGGCATCGCTTATGAATATCCCTTTCTTTGTTAGTGCAATGCAATCGCCTTTTTCTTCTAATGTCCCATTTTTAATATGGGATACGGCATTTCTTTGCAGATATTTTATATATTTACTATCAAAATTTTCTTTTAACCACTCCAACGGTAATCCATCCGCTGTACGTAAACGTGTGAGTACTGCGTCGTTGTACTTGTCGTTTTCGCTTAGTTCTTCAATCTCACAATTTATATTGCCACTATCAATGTGTTCTATATATTTTTTTATATCGGAAATATTCCATTGGCGCGATGTTCCGTTGTAGGAGTGTGCCGCAGCACCACAACCCAAGTAGGGTATGTCGTGCCAATAACTGCTGTTATGGCGGCTCTCCATACCCGGCAGTGCAAAATTGGAAATCTCGTAGTGTCTGTAGCCTGCTTTAGTAAGCCTCTCTATGAGTATTTCGAACTGTTCGACATTCTCCTCCTCTGACAAAGGTATAATATCGCCCCTCTGCATGGCATTGTAAAGAGGTGTTCTCTCTTCGTATGTAAGGTTGTATGCCGAAATGTGAGTGGGGTGCAGGGCTATTGCCTGCTCCAAATCGTGTTGCCACTCCTGAATTGTAGACGAAGGAAGAGCAAATATAAGGTCGATGCTAATATTCTCGAACCCGGCAGTGTGAGCGTTGACAATAGCCTCGCGTACCTTGTCGGCGGTATGGCGACGACCCAGGCGTTGTAGTTGTTTGTCGTTGAAACTCTGTACGCCCATACTTATTCTGTTGAACGACAGTTGGTGCAAAACGCTTAGGTATTCAGGGGTAAGGTCGTCGGGGTTTGTTTCTATGGTTCGCTCTGCTTGCTGCGATACGGCAAAGTTGTGTTCTATTGTATTCAGAATATTTTGCAGTTGCGCCTCGGTAAGTACCGACGGTGTTCCACCACCAAAATAGATAGTATCGATACCCTCGGTAATATATTCCTTACGCATCTCTATCTCCCGGCATAGAGCACGAATGTATCTCTCCTGTAAACTGTGCAGGGTCGTCGAGTAGAATGCACAATATTTGCATCGCTGCTTGCAAAATGGAATATGTATATAAATACCTGCCATAATAGTTGAAAATTGTTGAATTTCGATGCGAAGTTAATTTTTTTTGTCCATTTTAAAAAAAGGTAACAGTTTCTATTTGCATTTCTTTGTATTTTTTCTTACATTGCCGTCGTATTTAAAAATCTAATCTAACTAACCAATTTGATAAAGACAATATGAAGACTTATCAGACTAACGAAATCAAGAACATCGCAATTGTCGGTTGTTCCGGCTCTGGAAAAACCACTCTCACAGAGGCAATGCTCTATGAGGGTGGTATCATTAAACGTAGAGGTACGGTAGAGGCTAAGAATACCGTAAGTGACTATTTCCCTGTTGAGCAGGAGTATGGCTACTCGGTTTTCTCAACAGTATTCCAAATTGAGCAGGCAAACAAGAAATTGAATCTTATTGACTGTCCGGGTTCCGACGACTTTGCCGGTGGTATGGTATGCGCAATGACTGTTGCCGACCTTGCTATGATGGTTATAAACGGACAGTATGGTGTTGAGGTAGGTACTCAGAACTGTTTCCGTTATATAAAGAAGATGAACAAACCGGTGATGTTTGTTGTGAATCAGGTAGACCATGAGAAGTGCGAGTACGATACCGTTATAGAGCAGTTGCAATCTATTTACGGTTCAAAGGTTGTTCCTGTGCAGTATCCCGTTAAGTCGGGTCCTGGCTTTAATTCAATCATCGATGTGTTGTTAATGAAGAAACTCACATGGAAGGGTGAGGGTGAGGCTCCCATTGTAGAGGATATCCCTGCCGACGAGGTTGAGAAGGCTAGGTCTTTGCACCGCGAACTTGTTGAGAAAGCGGCTGAAAATGATGAGTCTTTGATGGATAAATTCTTTGAGTCGGAGGAACTGGGTACAGACGAAATACGTATGGGTGCCCGTATGGGTCTCTCTACAGGTGATGTGTATCCTGTACTTTGCTGTTCGGCTGCAACAGATGTTGCTGTTGGTCGTCTGCTCGAGTTCCTTGCCAATGTGGCTCCCGAGGTTGATGATATGCCTAAGCCTCAGAATGCCGATGGTGAGACTGTTCCTTATGATAGCAATGCTCCCACATCAATCTTCTTCTATAAGACATCTATTGAGCCTCATATTGGTGAGGTAAATTACTTCAAAGTAATGAGCGGAACTCTTAAAGCGGGTGATGATCTTGTAAATGCCGACAGAGGTTCGAAAGAGCGTATCGCTCAGTTGTATTGCAGTGCAGGTGCAAACCGTGTTGCAGTAGACGAACTCAAAGCCGGTGATTTGGGTTGTACCGTTAAATTGAAAGATGTTAAGATTGGTAATACACTCAATGCCAAAGATGCCAATAATAAGTTTGCACTTGTGAACTATCCTGCATCTAAATATTCACGTGCTATCAAACCTGTAAACGAATCGGAAATCGAGAAGATGATGCAGGCTCTTAACCGTATGCACGAGGAAGACCCAACATGGCGTATCGTTCAGTCGAAGGAGTTGCGTCAGACAATTGTGTATGGTCAGGGTGAGTTCCACTTGCGTACCCTTAAATGGCGTTTGGAGAACGTAGAGAAAATCAATGTTAAATACGAAGAACCCAAAATACCTTATCGCGAAACAATTACAAAAGCGGCTCGTGCCGACTATCGCCACAAGAAACAGTCGGGTGGTGCAGGTCAGTTTGGTGAGGTTCATCTCATTGTAGAACCCTACGAAGATGGCAAGCCATTGCAAGAGGTATATCGTTTTGGTGGTCAGGAGTTCAAGATTAATGCCAAGGCTACCGAAGAGGTTACACTCGATTGGGGTGGTAAATTGGTATTTGTAAACAGTATCGTTGGTGGCTCTATCGATGCTCGTTTCATGCCTGCTATTCTAAAAGGTGTAATGGAGCGTATGGAACGTGGACCGCTTACCGGTTCTTATGCACGTGATGTTCGTGTAATTGTTTACGATGGTAAGATGCACCCCGTTGATTCTAACGAACTTTCGTTTATGCTTGCAGGGCGTAATGCGTTCAGTGCTGCATTCCGCGAGGCTGGTCCCAAGATTCTTGAGCCTGTTTACGACGTTGAGGTATTTGTCCCCTCCGATAAGATGGGTGATGTCATGAGTGATATTCAGGGACGTCGCGGTATGATTATGGGTATGGAGAGCGAGAATGGTTATGAGAAACTATCGGCAAAAGTGCCTTTGAAAGAGATGGCTTCTTTTTCTACAACATTGAGTTCTCTTACCGGTGGTCGTGCATCGTTTATAATGTCGCCTTCGACATACGAACTTGTTCCTGGTGATGTTCAGAACAAGTTGGTTGAAGAACTTGCTGTAAAAGACGAAGATTAATTCTTATATTACAGACATTTGCAATTAATTGCAAATGTCTGTATTTTATATTTAACAAGGCAATGCTCACACATTGCCGATATCTATTTATTAACCAAATTATTTTTTATGAGAAAAACTACTATTTGTGTGCAACGTATGCTTATTGTTGCATTGTATTATGTAGCAGCATAGGCTTGTTTGCACAGACTGTACTTTATCCGGCTCAAGAGAAGGCCGGTATTGCAAGAATTGAGACGGGAGACAACAATTGGGTGTTGTCTAACGACCTGTTCTCGGCAGAGTATGCCAAAGAGAATGGTAAATTGGTATTCAAAGGGTGTGATTTGCTCGATTTGGTACAAAGTGATGAACTTTTCTATTTGACTCTTGGTGATGGAACAGTTATAAGTTCCAATGATATGACATTGGGAGATATCACCGTTGAAACTCTTACAGCAAATCCCGAGGCAACTCGCGGAGTGGAGCGTTTCGACGGTAAGCAGTTGAAGGCTGTGTATACTCATGGCAATATTACAGTAAACTGGTATGCTGTGTTGCGCAACGATTCACATTATCTGCGTACATATTTGGAGATTACCTCTTCTGTGGACCAGGCAATGACAAGCATTACTCCCATGCTCTACACTGTTAAGAACGACAATGGTGTACCAGAATCGCCTGGTAACACTTGGGGTTCTATGCTCAAAACAAAAACAATCTTTGCCGGTTTGGAGAGCCCTATGGGCTTGAACTCACTTGTGGGAGCAGATGTGAACAATTTCTCGCTCAACAGTTGGACTCCTGAATCGTTTGTTCCTCAATCATCGGTACCGACAGGTATATTGTCATTGAGTGCATCATTCTCTACAAACAATATTGTTGCAACTGTTGGTAATGTAACTGTTGCCGATGCTGGTTCAGCCACTATAACATTTACCTATGGTTCGGGTACTCATCGCTTGAATATCGTAGGTGTCGATTTGGTATCGGCAGACGGTAATGTGGTGGCACAAGATTATCACATAGGCTATACAGGTAATGAATATTCAAAGAATTCATACACACTCAATGTGCCTGAGGATGGTGATTACAGCATACGATTCTGGATGGAGACTGCAACCGAAACAATCACAAGTTCGGGAGCAATATCCTATAGTGGAGTATCTATTGCAAAACGTGTAGACGTCGCAACCGAGAATGTTTCAAATATCCAGGGCTTGTGGAGACGTCCCACAACTTTGTATACAGGCAAGGTGTGGACAATAGGAACAGTAGTGGGCTATATACCGCAAGATAGCAAACAAGACCAGTCGCGTCGTTCGGTACTTGCTTACGTTGAGCGTGAGCGTGCTGTACCTTGGCGTTCTCATACTCTCTATAACTCATGGTATGAGTTGAATATCGATAGAAATAATGCCAACCCACCTACCGGTAACATGAATATAGGTCAGTGTGTCGAGGTTGTCGAACAGTGGAAAACCAACCTGTATGACAAGTATAATGTAAGTATTGAGAGTTTTGTTTGGGACGATGGTTGGGATGAATACGGAACATGGACATTCCATGACGGTTTCCCCAATGGCCTTAAAGAGACTGTTGAGGTGTGTTCAGCCATGGGAAGTGGTCAGGGTGCATGGTTAGGTCCCGTAGGCGGTTATGGTGTATCGGGTGATTTGCGTCGTAAGTACTGGACCGACAGGGGTGGTCAGATGCTGTTGAGTTATGAGCCTTATCGCAAAGTGTTTATGGATGCATGCGAGTCTCTTGTAAAGAACTACGATTTCCGTTTCTTTAAACTCGATGGTTTGAGTGCTATTGGAGATGCAACAGGTCCCGACCTCTCTAAAGGTACAAACGGTGCCGACGGTATCGAAAGCATTGAGCAATTTATTGAGATGAACAAGTCGGTACGTGAAATTCGTCCCGATATATACATTAATGCAACAGTTGGAACATGGGCTTCTCCTTTCTGGTATCACTTTGCCGATGCAACATGGCGTCAGCAAGCCGATTGGGCAGCCGTATCATCGACTGCCGACAATGGAGACGACCGTGAACGTTGGATAACATATCGCGATAATCTTGTTCATGAGAAGTATGTTACCAATTCTCCTCTGTGTCCCATCAATAACCTCATGACTCATGGTCTTATTGTTACATCTAAAGGCGATGTAAGCAAGACATTCGATTACAATGGTATTGTTCGTGAAATGCGTTGTGCTTTCGCTTGTGGCTCGGGTATGGTTGAGTTGTATGTGGATTTTGCAAAATTCAACGAAATAAACAACGGTGCTTTGTGGAGCGACCTTGCCGATTGTATCAAGTGGCACAAGAGCAAAGCCGATGTGATGGCAGACGTTCACTGGGTTGGTGGCGATCCTTGGGACGGCTCCAATGTGAATGTTTATGGTTGGGCGGCATGGAACGAAGAGAAGAGTGTACTTACATTGCGTAACCCAAGTACCAATGCAAAATCCTTTACATTCACTTTGCGCGATGCTTTGGAAATTCCCGAATATGTTACTGGTGAAATTACACTTACACCTGCTTTTGAACAGGTGGAAATCTCGGGCTTGACAAATGCTAAGGTGCATGTAGACAAAACTATCACTGTAACTCTTCCGGGCTCGACAGTGGTTGTGTTCGACGGTGTTAATGACAATAGTGGTGAGTCTCTTCCCGAAGGTCCGCAGGCTGTTACTTCTCTTGCCGATATTGACAACGGTTCTGTTTATACCATACAGTCTTTGGGTCGTGGTCCCATATTTACCGATGCAACAGTTAAAGAGGGTGCCGGGGATTATGTTGTCTCTAACAGTTACGATAATGTAACCGATAATGTTGCTCCCGGTGAAACAGATAACTACAGATTCGCTCTATTGCGTGGTACAGATACCACTTCCGGACAGTATTATCTCTACTCATTGGCAACTAAAAAGTTTGTAGAGTTGGAGGATACAAAACTTAAATTGGCATCTGCTCCTTCTACCACATTTACAATAGAGGCTGCTACAGGTGATTATGCCTCTTACTGGGCAATTCGTACCGGTGATAACGAGGTTAATGTATCGGGTTGGGATGGTAACTATGGTATCAGAGTCGATAATGCCAACCTCGACGAAGGCAATGTCTTCATTATAACAGATGTTGCCGATGCCGACCTCTCCGATGCACTCGCTATGATATCTGCTGTTGAGAATGGTGAGGAACTGCCTGTATTCCCCATCTCGTTCAATATTACTGCAACAAAAAGCGAGCGTCTGCTCGATGGTATCTCTTTGACAGGTAGCGTAAGCGGAACTCAATCAAAAACATTCTCTTCTAATACAAATGTTTATTATAACTTAACCGAAGAGATGGAATTTACTGTTAAGGCAGGCGAAACATTGACATTTACACCTGCCAATAACGAAGCAAAACCTATTATTTGGATGCACTCGTATGTATATATCGATTTGGACAATAATGGTGTAATTGATGTTGCAGATATCGATGATTTGGAACTTGTTGCATATAGTTTCTTCTCGGCAGATGATTCCGATTATGGTTATAACAGTGCAGGAGATTCCAAAGAAAGTAATGTTGGAATTGACCAGATTCCATCTTTCACTGCTCCAAATGATGCAGGTACATATTATATGCGTTATAAGATAGACTGGAACAATGTTCAGCCCGAAGGTAATCCCGGTCCTAAGAACTTTATCTTGAATAATAATGGTAATATCGTAGATTTGAAACTTGTTGTTGAGGCGTATGAGACAGGTATAGATTATGTGGAACCCTCGCAGGTTGAGGATGGTAAGATTTATGACCTTAGCGGACGACGTGTAGAGAAACCTTCTAAAGGACTTTATATTGTGAACGGAAAAAAGGTGTATATTAAGTAAAATACTTTCATAGAATAAAGAGGATAGCAAGTATTTGTTATCCTCTTTATTTATTTTTCAACTATTCAAAGAAAATTGATGTAATTTGTATTTGTTTGACATTTTTTTGTATATTTGTCGCTGACTAAGCCGGTCCAATATGTTTGAGGCTAGTAATGGCCGATAACTGTTAGGGCATGGTGGGTCATATTAACATCGATGGAATTCCTAAGGCTGATAGCATTATTTGCAAAAACAGCCAAAGGGAAAGGACGTTTTCTGAACGTTATCTGTCTGTAAATTCAAACTTCGCAAATTTGAATCTGTACACAGCGGTAATGCAACGAAGCGTTCGCGAGGGTGTGTTATATCCGGTTGCTACGTAAATTACCAGGGGTTTCAACTTTTTACGTTGAGCCGTTCTTGTGTATCTTGTTGGTTAAACGTCTGCACCGAATTTTATAATATCACTCGGCGTGGGCTGGCTTGCGTTGCTTATCCTTGTACAGGGGCAATGCGAAGGCCTGAATTTAGGGATAGGCGCGGAGGAACTAACTCCCACGTCTTTTTTTATTTCCAAATCTATACTGAATATTAACGCTGAGTTGGGGGGCTGTAGGCACGTAATTATAGTTGTATTATGACTGTGTCTAATTATGCTAAGCGTCGTGTGGCAATTATGAGCCAAAAATTGTCCGATTTCTTCATTAACGACTTAATTCATGCACCAAGATTCTTGTTATTACTATGTACTGTGTTATCTGTTGCATATTGTTTTGCTCAAAATAATAATGTGCAAGAACGGTTAAGGAATAAATATGATAATGTTATTTATTCGCCTGAAGGAGGTGGTTGGTATCTTGTCACTTATCAAGCGGGCACTAAAACTTTAATGGGTTTTTGTGACAAAAATGGTACAATGATTTGTCCTAATGTTGAGAAAACAGAGAAATATAAAAACTGGATTAATCTGTGTGTGCTTGATGCTGAGAAAAAAGCAATTCATGATCGTTGGGAAGATGACATGCGTAATTACAATAGAGACTTAGATTATTATAATAAGGTTGAGGCACAGTACAATGCGACGTTGAAGAATTACAATAATCAGGTTAGTGCTGCAAAAACAGAAGCCAAAAGACGTTGGCAGAATGCAAGGGCTATTGCTGAAAGAAATGCGAGAGCAAATCAATCAACATCAAGCAGTGGTAGTGTCTTTGGAGCAATTCTAGAAAGCATAGGAAACGCTGCTGATGTTCAAAATGCTATTGATGCTGTTCAATACCAACCTTTTGAGGATCAAGTGATAAGTGAACGTGGCTTGTATTCTGCACCTGTAAAGCCCGAGAATCCAAAACCTGCAAAACCTATAGAACCGGCCAGTGGCTATGAATGGAAACCATTTACTTATATACAACCATGCCCATTTGATGAAATTAATTTTGACTCAATAAAAAGTGAAGATGGTTATGCTATTGCAAGGAAAGGAACTAAATATGGTGTTATTAACAGCGATTTGAAAACGACTGTTGCCTTTGATTATGATGAATTGAAGGAAAAAAGCAATATGTATGAATGTCGAAAAGGTAACTTATGGGGAATTGTTATGCCTGATGGAGAAGAAAAATTTCCTTGTATGTTCACTGCTATCAATTTAGATAAATTGAATGATAAAAATATTCTTTTTACAAATATAAATGGCAAGTGGGGAGTTGCTGATTTTGAAACGGCTTCTTCACTTATTCCAAACATATACAGTTTAATTACTACTGTTTATCTTACCGATAAAGTACAAGGCTTTATGGTTAAAAAGAATAATCTCTATGGGGTATGCTCTGCTGATGGAAAGGTTATTCTAGACACAAAATATCCGACTGAACTTAATTTTATACACATCATAGGCTCAAAGAACTTTTATATTAGGGCGCAAACAAATAGTAACATAGGTATCTTTGATATTAATGGAAAGGAAATTGTGCCATTTGATAAGTGTAATGGATATGAATTCGTAAAGAATGCATTTATTAAAATGTATACTCCAAGTGGAACACAAGGTGTTGTCGGTCTTGACGGTATTCCAATTATTGATATTGCTTACAATAATATAACTTGGGACGAAACCTTAAATGGTTTTATAGTGACTCAATATGACAAGATGGGTATTATATCTGCTTCTGGAGAATTGCTGTTTCCAATGATACAATGTGAATCGCTTACTCGTGAAGGCGATTTTCTTAAATACAAAGACGGTGTCAACGAAAAAAGTTATGGTGCGTTGGATTTTAGTGGGAATGTTATCTTAGAGCCCAAATATGCCTCTGATAAAATAGGAAAAAGAGTTGAAAAGTTGAAGAAAAAGAATCCGTCTATTTCTACTTCTTATGAAAATGCTCATAAAACCTTGACAAATAGTTTTGCAACTGCGTCACAGAAATTCATAAAAGAATAATATTGACCATAATGAAATATGTAACTGGAATATTAGTAGTCTCAACTCTTATGTTACTACTACCATCTTATGTTAACGCACAAGCAAACAAGTTTGTTGACCATGGTATACAACCAAATGAGACTTTGGAAAGTATAGCAACTATGTATGGTCTTTCCGTTGATGAACTAAAAAAGTATAATCCTGATAACTATAAATTCGTTTATGCGGGTTTTACTTTGAAAATTCCTGTAGAAGCAAAAGAAAAAGTTGATAAGATAAAAACCGAACAACAAAAGACATCAATGTTGGGAGACAGTGTTTCACAAATAGATTCACTAGTTACGACTAATCCTTTATTAGAAAAGAATGTTAATAATTCATCTTCATCTGCAAGTATATCAATGTCCGGATTCTCAGATAAGGACCAATACAGAAGGAGTTCTCTTTGCCTTATTTTACTTACTCACCGTGACAAAAAGTATGCCGCAGCGATGGAACGCGTGTTTAAAAATTTTCCTCTTCCGGCTCGCTACAACGAGCATAACATCAGTGACTTACGCGTAATTAGTGTTCGAGGTAAACAGTCAAAGAGCGATATTGACCGTATTGTACGTAGCGAATATGTGGCTCAGAAAATAGTAGCCAAGTGGTTTAATAGGAATTCATATTCGGGACGTATGAATATGGACTTGATTCATGAACGTGGAGGTTATGGCGCTTTCTATGCAGATTATCAGCGTGCGCGTGGTAATGTTCGTGGCACAGATATGCTTCGTGACGAAGGAATTGAACTACTTCAAAGTACTTTTGTCCTTGTCTGTGATATGGATTATATTGATAAGAAAAAAGGGGCAGGATGGGCTGCATTTGGTACGGCTCTGTTAAGTGTTGGCGCATCCACTATGGGTGCAATAAATCAGCAGCAAGCATATGATGCACTTCGTCAAGGAGATTACAAAGAGGCTAGACGAAAACAAAATGCAGTTAATGCCTGGAATGCTGGTAGTGCTGTCGGACGAGCCGCTACTGCTGTTGTTGCTGATATTGGCGGGTTCAGAGTTAAGATGAATGCCTATTTATATAAATTGCGCTGGGATGATAGTATGACTCAGATGATGTATCGTGACTATTGGTGCGATTATTATACACCATATTTAGAAGCACAAGACAGAAAGGCTAGATTTGATAATGCTACAAATGCTTTTACTCTTGATTATGTGGGGAAGTATAAAGCAACGAGTTCAAGAACAATCCTCAGAAGTTGGAGTAACGAAGACCAAGTGATTCTTGACGTTTGTGAGCGATGTGTCAATAAAGGAATTAAAGAACTAGCAAAGAATTTTCCTATTTTTAAACCGCGTGCTCCGTTCTATTTTGAGGGTAATACAGTATACTCTCATATAGGTAGTAAAGAAGATGTGTCATATGGAAAGAAATATGAAATCGTACAACCATATAAAGATAAACATGGGCAGATTTGCTATAAGCGTGTAGGAACCGCACAAGCAGGCTCACCTTGGAACAACAGAGAAATTAGATTTGATCAATACTTTGATCCTGGTGTTAAAGGAACAAGGTTCTATTGCAAAAAAACATCCGTTGATCTCCATACCCCAGGATTACAACTAAGGGAATTATAAACTTTAAAATTTTACCGTATGAAGAAAGTATTATTAACAATTATGCTCACAATGGGGTGTATCTTTGCCAATGCACAGGAATATACTATCCAAAGTGAGGGAGTTGACAACAGTGGAAACTACGTGGTAAGAATTGTGGTTTCTACAAAGAAAAAACCTTCAAAAACAGCAGAAGATTTGGTGAAGAAATATGCTGTGCACGGCGTAATCTTTAGAGGTCTGACGGCTGCGAAAGATTATAGTGCTCAGCCACCGCTCGTTAAAGATTCTAACGTTGAAGAAACTAAAAAGGAATTTTTCGAAGCTTTCTGGCGCGAGAATGCATACACCAAGTATGCATCCATAATCCCTTCATCTTTAACGGTGATGAAGAATAAACAGTCTAAGATGATTGAGACATCTGCTTTGGTGACGATATCTAAAGAACAACTTCAAAAATATTTGGAGAACAATGGTATTATTCAAGGATTCTCAAATTTATGGTAATTATGAAAAAAATAATTTTATTATTGTCAGTGCTTGTTTTTTTTACAAGTATACATGCTCAAGAACGAGTCATTAAGATGCCTGAACAACCTTCTAAGGGACTGAATATTGCCGATGAGAATAATGTAAAGTATTGGTGTGCTATAGATTTGGGTGGTGGTTCCACTGCAATGGAAAATATGAAAAATGTGGTTATGATGGGGGCTTCTTTTGTTGGAGGATATCGTTTTAGCCAATATTTGAAAATCGGCGTCGGACTAGGTGCTCTTTACTATCCCAATAGCAATAATGTACGCGATGCTAGAACTCATCTGGCAATGCCATTATTTGTGAATGCACGTGGAAACATCCTCTCAGATGATATTCGTCGTATGGTTCCATATTGGTCGGTAAATGTCGGAACGACTATCCCAGATGGTTTCTTTATGACTCCTTCTATTGGACTTCGTATTGGTGAGAAACGTAATGCTTTCCTTGCAAGTATTGGTTATACACTTCGTCATATGAAAACTTATCCAGAGTGTACTACAAATTTTAGTGGTGTATTGTTGAAACTTGGTTATGAATTCTAGAATTATCAAGCAAGATGAAGAAACAAATATTAATTATTTTCGTCATTGCTTTTATGGCTTTGACAGGTTGCAAGAGTGAAAAAACAATAACAACGGCTTTTAATAATTATATAACTGAATGTCTTGGGAAAAGCATGGATGGTAGTCAAACTCTAAGAGTATGGGCTTCAGGTCGCAATCGTGCCGATGCTATTGAACAAGCCAAGAAAAAGGCTGTCTACGACATTGTATTTAACGGTATCCAGGCTGGAAGTGGAGAATGCAATGCATATCCAATAGTTGATGAGCCTAATGCTCGTAAAAAATACGAAGATTATTTCGATCTATTCTTTGCTAATGGTGGTGCATATAAAGAATATGTATCATTTACAAATCAGAAGAAGTCTGCAATGCAAAAATATTATGGTGACGGAACACTAACTTATGGTATCATTGTTACTGTTAACCGCTCTGCACTGCGACAACGTTTTATAAACGATAACATTATTGTCAAATAAAAAAGAAAAAATAAATCAATGAAAAGGTTAATTATGATTTGTATTGCCATACTAATGATGGCAAGCAATAGTTTGGCACAAAAGGCTATGACACCACCTCATGTAATGGTAGTTCCTGATTTGATATATTGTAAGAGCCACGGATTTACGCAGCAGTTCAATAACAACGGAATTACAGAAATTGTTCCCGATTATGAACGTGCACTTACGGAAGATCCATCGCTACATGCTGTGCTTACTCAAATTGCCCAGTTAATAACTGATCGTAACAGTGATATTGTTATTGTTGATATTATAGAAGCGATTAATAATGCCAAAGCAGATGCTGCTATGGCTACTTTTAATACAGGGGACGAGTCTGAAAGCGTAGATGAAGCAATTATTCGTAATTCTGAAGCCGACATTTTAGTCAAGGTGCAGTTTGACTTGGTGAGAAACGGACCTCAGTATTGCGTATCGTACGTGTTGAATGGGACAGATGCCTATACAAACAGGAATTTTGCTCCAGTGTCGGGTTTTGGAAAACCTTCAACATCTACAAATCCTGTTGCTTTGTTACGTGAGGCTGTATTTGAAAATATGGAGGCTTTTACCGGCAAACTACTTTCTTATTATACTTCAATGCTTACAAAAGGACGTATGGTCGCATTTGAAATCAAGACAACCTCAACGTCTACTGTCAAAATGAATAGTAAAGTTGGTCAGTATACACTTCGTGAGCAGATAGAGGATTTTATCTATGACAATTCTGTAGAAGGAAATGGCTTGGAAAGAGTGCAAAGTGGTAACACATTCTTGCGTTATCAAGGTGTTTATATTCCTCTTACTTCTACCATACGTGGACGTCAGCGTAAACAAGGAGCCAAAGACATTGCCCAAAAACTAGTCAACTTCCTTGAGGAGAATGGTATTTCTGCGGATTATAAAATACGTGGATTGGGCAAGGTCAATATATATATAAAATAAGGAAGGAGGGAATAAGTTATGAAGAAAATTCTATTGATAATAGCAATAGTTACTATCTGTGTATTTTCGACAAAAGCACAGAACGATTGTGTTATTCCTGTTATGGTATTAGTACCACAGCAAGTTGATTCGCTTGCACCAATGGCACAGTCAAAATTGGAGTCTAGGTTGCGTCAAATTGTTACACAAAACGGTATGGACGGTGGTGCGCAGTTTGCAAACTTCAGTCTTGTAGCAAACTTGACAGAAAGTTCAAAAGAAGTGATAGGTGGCTTGCGTCCTATGGTGACTCTGACCAGTGAACTAGAACTTTATGTAGGTAACAATTATACCGGTGATAAGTTTGCTTCCACTGCAATAGTACTTAATGGAGCAGGACGAAATGAATCGAAAGCATATACAACGGCTTTTAACAATATTAGTTCCAATAATCCCCAGATACAGAAATTCTTGAAGGATGCTAAACGTAAGGTGAGTGAATATTATGAGACGCAAATTCCAAACATTCTTAGTTTAGCACGCAGTTTCTCTATTCGGCGTGAATACGAGGAGGCTCTATGCTTGTTGGTCTCTGTACCTACTTGTTGTAACAAATATACAGAGGTGGAGCATTGCATGGTTGAAATTTATCAACAATATGTGGATTATGATTGTGCAGTGAAAGTTAACATGGCACGTACCATTTGGAATGCAAGCCAGGATGATGAAGGTGCGGCAATTGCAGGTACTTACCTCGCTTCTATTGACCCAGCGTCTTCATGTTGGGACGATGCTCTTGCCTTGGCAGAGACCATCCGTGCGCGTATTGGTGATGATTGGGAATTCTCAAAGGAATTGATGTGTGACTCTGTGATGTTGGAGAAAACCAAGATTGAAGCAATCCGTGCTATTGGTGTTGCTTTTGGGCAGAACCAGAAGGCGCATACGATTAGAGAGAATTGGTTAGTAAGATAATGACTAAATACGTATTTATGCATGTCTTGTTTGTAGACTGATGAGAGATACTTTCAATAACTAATTGTAAAATGTGTGGTGATAATACATTTTTCGATTAACTTTATTACGTCTTAGGTTGCTTGGCTTTTCTTAAGATGTGAATATATTTAACATTAACTCCAAAGTTTTTTGTCTAAACTTTGGAGTTAATGTTAGTTTTTATACAGTTCTATTTTTTATTATATAGTGTAAATTGTGTGTGGTGTGTTTAGTTAATTTATGCTCTTTTTTGCATAATTATATCGAATTTGTGTTTGTTTAGTTGTTAAAATGGTAATTATATTTCAAAATTTTGTTAATAATGACGAAATACTCCAAATTCGTGTTAAGGAAATGTTTGTTACTTTAATGATGTTATTATATTTGCAACCTAAAGGTTGCGAAAACAGGCGTTTGTTGTGAAACGGCAAATAAATTAGAGTTAATATAAGATACTACAATAAAACCTATGAAGAAGAATGTAATTTGGTTTGTGGGGCTTGTGATGATGGTCTGCTGTGTGGGATTATTGTATTTGCAGGTAAGTTACATCGATGCCATTGTAAATATGCGTCGCGAGCATTTTCAAGAGGGTGTTCGTAGAAGCCTCTATCAGGCGGCATATAATCTGGAACTCGATGAAATGAAATATTATCTTACAAAGGATGTACAGAACGATATTCATCGTACACAAATAAAGGACGGATATATAAAATTGGAGCATAGTTTTATGTTCTCTTCATCCGAAGGCGACCTTGCCATTGATTCAAAAACAACTGTTCGCGACCTCTCGGGGACAATGTTTAAACTAAAGAATTTTAATGGTTTTGGTACTATGTCGGTAAAAGATGCACAACGTATATCGCTCGATATCCTCAAGCAAAGATATAAATATCAGCGTTCAATACTCGATGAGGTCATTTACAATATGCTCTACAAGGCTAGTGAAAAACCTTTGGAACAGAGAATTAACTTTCGTCGTCTCGACCAGAGCATTAAATCGGAATTTGCACACAATGGTATAGACTTGCCATACCACTTCAGAGTGTTGTCGAGCGATGGTAAAGAGGTTTATAAATGTTCCGATTTTGTACCCGGTGATGAGAATCATATATATAAGGAGATAATATTCAAGAACGACCCGCCAAGTCGCATGGGAACACTCGAAGTTAATTTCCCTACACTTACTTTGAACAAATATATTTATAGTTCGGTTAAATTTATGATTCCTTCGATACTGTTTACTTTTGTTTTATTGATAACATTTGTGATAACTTTATATATGTCGGTAAGGCAAAAGAAAATTTCGGAGATGAAAAATGACTTTATAAATAATATGACTCACGAGTTTAAGACACCGATATCGACAATTTCATTGGCTGCACAAATGTTGCAGGACCAGTCTGTTGCCAAGTCGCCGGCTCTGTTCGGTAAGTTGTCGGGTGTGATAGCAAGCGAGACAAAAAGACTTCGTTTCCAAGTAGACAAGGTGTTGCAGATGTCTATGTTCGAAGATAGAAAGACTGCTGCATTGAAAATGAAAGAATTGGATGCGAATGAACTTATAAATGGGGTTATAAACACCTTTGCTGTTAAGGTTGAACAGAATGGCGGACATATATCTTGTTCACTCGAAGCGAGCGACCCCTATGTTTATGTCGATGAAATGCACTTTACGAATGTTGTCTTTAACTTAATGGACAACGCACTCAAATATAAAAAGACCGACGAACCGTTGTCGTTGGATGTGCGTACATGGAATGCCAACGACCACTTTATGCTCTCTATTAAGGATAATGGAATAGGGTTGCGCAGAGAGGATTTGAAAAAGATATTCGACAAGTTCTACCGTGTACATACAGGAAATTTGCACGATGTTAAGGGTTTTGGTTTGGGTCTTGCTTATGTGAAACAGATTATTCAGGCGCATAAAGGTACTATACGTGCCGAAAGTGAACTTGGAGTTGGAACGACGTTTATAATTGTATTACCTTTAAAATAAGAAAATTATGGAAGAGAAACAGAGTATTTTGCTATGCGAAGATGATGAAAACTTGGGTATGTTGCTTCGCGAATATTTACAGGCAAAAGGGTATAACGCAGAACTGTGTGCCGATGGCGATGCAGGTTACAAGGCTTTCTTAAAAAGTAAGTTCGATATCTGTGTGCTCGATGTTATGATGCCTATTAAAGATGGATTTACCTTGGCACAAGAGATTCGTGCAACAAATGCCGAGGTTCCTATTATCTTCTTGACTGCAAAAACACTTAAAGAGGATATCCTCGAAGGATTTAAGATTGGTGCCGATGATTATATAACAAAGCCCTTCAGCATGGAGGAACTTGTTTTCCGTATTGAGGCTATTTTGCGTCGTGTCTGTGGAAAGAAGAGCAGAGAGAATACCCAATACAAGATTGGTCGTTTCTTGTTCGATACTCAAAAGCAGTTGCTTGTAATAGATGGACAGCAGACTAAACTTACAACAAAAGAGTCGGAACTGTTGAGTCTTCTTTGCGCACATTCAAACGAAATTCTTCAGCGCGATTTTGCTCTTAAAACCATTTGGATAGATGATAACTATTTCAACGCTCGTAGCATGGATGTTTATATAACAAAGTTGCGTAAACACCTAAAAGCAGACGAAAGTATAGAGATTATAAATATACATGGTAAAGGATATAAACTTATTAATCCCGAGGTTGAGGCTTAATAGGTTTTATTACACAAAAACACCCTCTCACATGTGAGAGGGTGTTTTTGTGTAATAAATAGTAGTTAGTACACTATTTGGGTTATTTCTCGAGGTTCTTTTTACCGGCAATAATGTATGTGATAAATCCAACTACCATTATCACCATAGATGTTACACTTATTGCATTGTTGTTAACCCAGCCCAAAAAGTAACCTGCGAATAAGATTGCCGCACTTATAATAATAAGAGCCAATCCTAAATTTTTGATTATTGAAGACATATTTTATAGTTTTATTGATTTTCCGTTCTGCAAAGAAACACATAAAAATTTATAGAACGAAATATTTTCATTAAAATTTTTATAACCACTCCATAATAAATTGTTTTTTGGAAATTCAAGTAACTTCTTATACTAAATTGTATGTTTATTGTAAACATAAGAAATGTAAACAACATCTAAAAAACTTCTTTCTTATACTTATTTATTCCTAAACTTGTGCTATCTTCGCAAATGGTGCGTTGTTGTGCTGTAAAAATGTGTAATATGATTTCTGTTTTAAAAGAACTGTATAAAAATTGTATTGGAGAGGAACCCGGTTCGGTTGTTAAACTTACGGGCGATGGCTCTAATCGTGCCTATTACAGAATGATGTCGGCACATGCTTCACTTATAGGTGCTGTAGGTACTTCGGTAGAGGAGAACAGGGCTTTTATTGCTCTTGCCAAGGTGTTTCGCGAATGTGGCTTAAAGGCACCCGAAGTACTTGCTGTCTCTGTCGATGAACATTGTTATCTGCAGGAAGACTTTGGTGATGAAACTCTGTTCATGTGTCTGAAAGAGGCGCGTGAGAGTGGAACATTCTCGACAGATGATGTAAATATGTTGTGTACGGTGATGAATCTGTTACCGGATATTCAGTATAAAGTGGCACAACGGTTCGATTTCTCTCTTTGCTATCCTGTTGCCGAATTTGACCGTCGTTCTCTGTTTTGGGATTTAAACTATTTCAAATATTGTTTTCTCAAAGGGGTGGGCATAGATTTTGACGAGGTGGCTTTAGAGAATGAATTTGAACACTTGGCGACACTGTTGCTCGATGAAGAGTGTGATACATTTATGTATCGTGATTTTCAATCTCGAAATATAATGTGGCACGACAATACTCCCGGTTTCATAGACTTTCAGGGTGGCAGAAAAGGACCGGTATACTACGATGTTGCTTCTTTTGTTGGTCAGGCGCGTGCAAAATATCCCGATACTGTAGTGGAGCAGATGATAGACGCATATATATTGTCCTTGCAAAGATATCGAAAGGTGAACAAGGATGTTTTCATGCGTAAACTGAATGCTTTCTCGCTTTTCCGACTGTTGCAGAATTTGGGTACATATGGCTTTAGAGGACTTTTTGAACGTAAGAAGGCTTTTGTGGAGAGTATTCCTGCTGCTTTGGGACGTTTATCGGTATTGCTCGAAAACATGACAACCGATTTTCCTTTACTCAACTCTTTGGTTAAGGAGATAGCACAATTACCACGTTTTGCATCGTGTGATGATAAGGAACTTACGGTTGATGTAATGAGTTTCTCATATAAACGCGGTATACCCGAAGATTATTCGGGTAACGGCGGTGGTTTTGTCTTCGATTGTCGTGCCATACATAATCCCGGACGCTATGAACCTTACAAGAAACTAACCGGTATGGATGCACCTGTAATTGAGTTCTTAGAGACACAAAGTGAGATATCCTCATTTGTGCATAATGCCTGTTTATTGGTCGATGAGATGGTTGCGACATATCTTAAACGTGGCTTTAGTCATATTCAGGTTTGTTGTGGATGTACCGGAGGACAACATCGTTCAGTGTACAGTGCCGAACACATTGCTCAGCATATATCTCAAAAATTCGGGGTAAGAGTAGTTGTTACACATAAAATGTTAAACAAGCAATATATAATAGAATCGAAATGAATGCAGTGATATTGGCAGCAGGGCTAGGGACACGTCTGCGTCCGTTGACCGATAACAAGCCAAAGGCTATGGTTGAGGTCGATGGCGCACCTATGTTGCAACATCAGATACTTAAGTTGCGCAGTGCCGGTTTTACACGCATAGTGGTGAATGTACACTACATGGGTGAACAGATAATAAATTTCTTGAAGGCAAACAATAACTTCGGCATTGATATAATGGTTTCCGATGAACGTAATCTGTTATTGAACACCGGAGGTGGTATTGCGCGTGCAGCAGTAATGTTTGGCGATAACAAACCGGTACTGGTGCATAATGTGGATATATTCTCGAATGTCGATGTTGCACATTATTACAATATGTCTGCAGGGTGCGATGCATTACTGCTTTTGCAGGAGCGTGAAACGTCGCGCAGGCTCTGCTTTACCAACGAAATGCGTCTTGCCGGGTGGTACAATATTAACGAAGGCGAAGTAACAGCCTCCCATTCGGGTTATAACATAGAGGACCTTAAATTATATGCTTTTTCGGGAATACATGTCTTGTCGGCAGGCTTTGCAAAAGTTATGCCGCAGAACGAGGCTTTTCCGTTGTTCTCTTTCTATCTGTCGCAGAAGAACGAAAAAAATATTAAGGGAGTGGTGTTGCCCAATGATACACGTTGGGTCGATGCCGGAACACCTCAATCGTTGGTCGAGGCGGCAGAGATTGTCAGAATTTGAGTATTAGTATTAAATTTATATATAAAATTATGAAACGATTATTAGAAATGTTAGATAGTTCGCCGGTTAATTTTCTGGCAACTGAATATGCAGTGAACAGGCTTCTTGAAGCAGGATTTGAGAAAATCTCGTTAACTGCTTTGCCTAAATTGGAACCGGGTAAGGGGTACTTTATAACAAAGAATAACTCTTCGGTATTTGCCTTTCGTGTAGGTACGGGTAGTGTAACCGATGGCTTTAAATTAATTTGTGCACATACCGATTCACCCTGTTTCAGAGTGAAACCATCGCCCGAAATGGTTAGCGAAGGCGGTATGATACGTTTGAATACCGAGGTGTATGGCGGTCCCATTCTTTATACTTGGTTCGACCGTCCTTTGTCGCTTGCCGGTCGCGTTATACTGCGTGGGGAATCACCCTTGCATCCTCAGGTACGTCTGTTGCACATACGTCGTCCGTTGCTCATAATTCCTCACCTTGCAATACATTTTAACAGAGAGGTGAACGAAGGTAACAAGATAAACCGTCAGAAAGATATGATGCCTGTTTTGGGCTTTATTAAAGAGCATTTTGAAAAGGAGAACCTGTTACTAAATGTGGTGGCAGACGAACTCGGTGTCAGTGCCGATGATATTCTCGATTTCGATTTGTCTCTTTACGATGCAACGCCTGCAACTCTTTGTGGCTTAAATAATGAATTTGTTTCCAGTGGCCGTCAAGACGACCTGTTGATGGCATTTGCAGGTCTCGAGGCACTGCTATCGAGCAAACCTGCGTCTATGACCCAGGTGCTTGCTCTCTTCGATAACGAAGAGACCGGAAACATGACAAAGCAGGGTTCGGCATCGCCTATGTTGCGTAATTTGTTGGATTCAATAATTCTGAACCGTGGCGGTGTTCAGGGCGATTTATATGCAGCCGTAGAGAACTCTTTCATGGTATCTGCCGACATGGCACACGCTCTGCATCCCAATTATGCCGACAAGCACGACCCAACCAATCATCCGGTGATGGGTGGTGGCCCGGTTATCAAATATAATGCAAACCAAAAGTATGTTACCGATGCCGAGTCGGCTGCGGTATTTGCCGAGGTTTGTCGTGCAGCAGGTGTACCATTCCAGTATTTTGTGAATCGTTCCGATATTGCCGGTGGCTCAACACTTGGCAATACTCTTACTACTCAATTGCCTATGCGTGGTGTGGATATGGGTAATCCCATGTGGGGTATGCACTCAGCACGTGAGACATCGGCATTGATTGATACCGAGTATGCAATAAAGGCTTTTACAAAGTTCTACGATATTTGATATATTTATAATCATATATCTCTTTACAAGTACACTCCGTGTGGGTGTACTTGTTTTATATTATACCTAACTTTTTATGAATGGGTAATTATCCTTCTATACTGTCAAGATAGAAGTGCAACAAAATCCCCACCTTGCTCACGACTTT
>CAZEKX010000029.1:0-24358 GCA_964512955.1 uncultured Bacteroidaceae bacterium | reverse complement strand
TGCTCTTGTGTCTGTTCTTTCTCAATCTTTTTTTACGCTTGTGCGTAGACATCTTGTGTCTTTTTTTCTTTTTACCGCTGGGCATAATTCGAAATTTTTAATTAATATTATTTTTTTACTTCTTGTACGAATGTTTTTGCTGGCTTAAATGCCGGAATATCGTGTGCCGGAATTTTAATAGTTGTCTCCTTACGGATGTTACGAGCTGTTTTCTCTGCTCTTCTCTTTATGATAAATGAACCAAAACCACGCAAGTAAACGGGTTCATGCTCTGATAATGAGTCTTTTACTACATCCATGAATGCTTCAACTGTTGTAAGCACAACAGTCTTCTCAATTCCGGTCTTCTTCGCAATTTCATTAACAACCTCTGCTTTTGTCATTTTACTTATTTATTTATGTTATAAAAATGATGTTATTTTTTTCGGATTGCAAATATATATCTTTTTTTGCTTTTGCCGAAATTTATACGGTTTTTTTTCGTAAAAAATGGGCTAAACCTACATTTCCGGTTCTTAAATCAAACTTTTTGAGTAAATATCATAAATATTTGTAAATTATGTCAATTAATAAATATCTATCTCTATTTCTCTATTTACTTATTTTGCACTATCTTTGCAAAGTAATTATATTTAAGAGAATAATTCCAAAATATTACAATATGTCAGTTAATAAAGTAATTCTTATAGGAAATGTGGGTAAGGACCCCGATGTACGTCATTTGGACCGTAATGTTGCTGTTGCAAACTTGGTTCTTGCAACAACAGAACGTGCATACACTTTGCAAAACGGAACTCAAGTGCCAGAGCGTACAGAGTGGCATAATATTGTGTTGTGGGGTGGTCTGGCCGAGGTGGCAGAGAGATATGTGCATAAAGGCGACCGCATATATATAGAAGGTAAAATAAGAACAAATACATACGAAGACCAAAATGGTATAAGACGTTATCGTACGGAAATACTGGCCGATACAATGGAAATGCTCTCTTCTAGAGGCTCCGGTGTGGCATCGTCTTCATCTGAGTCTACAAATGATAGTTCGTTATACTGATTAGTCTCTAAAAAAGAGTAGTGCTTTCCTGTATGTCGTCTTTTTTGTTTTTTATGCCTGCAGTTGTTTCAGGCATCACTGTCAGTGCTCCGTCGACAGGGGCTGTTGTGGCATTGTGCATTGCTATATTCATGATTATGGTTTCGGCATTTATGTCTGCCTCGGAGATTGCTTTTTTCTCTCTCACCAGAACCGACTTGGAGCAATGTGCCAATGGAGATACAGCGTCGGACAAGCATGTAGTCTTTCTATCGAATGACCCCGACCGTTTGTTGGCAACAATACTCATTTCCAACGACTTTGTGAATGTTGGAATAGTTATGTTGCTAAACTTCTTTTTTATGGATATACTGGAGTTTCCCGAAACTGCAAAGTGGGTGGAGTTTCTTCTGCTTACAGTTGTGTTGACATTTGTTCTTTTGCTTTTTGGTGAGGTGATGCCAAAACTGTATTCCAAAAACAATGCATTCAGTTTTGCGCGTTTTGCATCCACCGGGTTGTATATGATAAGTAAATTATTATGGCCGTTTTCGTCGGTGTTGGTTCGTTCTGCGGCTTTTACCGATAGAATCGCGTCGAGAAAAAACTATTCATTGTCGGTTGACGAACTTGAACAGGCATTGGAACTTACCGATAAAAAAGAGATTGGCGAACAACAGAATATGCTTGAGGGAATAATTCGTTTTGGCGATGAAACGGTAAAAGATATCATGACATCGCGCATGGATATGGTTATGCTCGATATTCATACTCCCTATTCCGACGTATTGCGTTGTGCTGCCGATAATGCATACTCCCGTATACCCGTTTTCTCTCACAAACAAGACGACATAAGAGGAGTCTTGTATATAAAGGATTTAATACCATATCTCAATCGTGGAGATAATTTCCGATGGCAGTCTTTGATACGTCAGCCTTTCTTTGTTCCCGAGACAAAGAAAATAGACGATTTGCTGTGCGATTTCCAAACGGTACGTGTACATATGGCTATTGTAGTCGATGAATTCGGTGGTGTCTCGGGTCTGGTAACACTCGAAGATATTGTGGAGGAAATTGTCGGAGAGATTAATGATGAGTTCGATGAACCCGATACATCCTATGAAAAGATAGACGAGCGTACTGCAATATTTGATGGTCGTACACTGTTGTCCGATTTCTATAAAATAATGGACCTCAATGGGGATGATTTTGAAGATGTTGAAGGTGAAGCAGATACCCTGGCTGGTCTGCTACTCGAAATTAAAGGAGAATTTCCTACATTGCACGAGAAACTTGTGTGCAATGGTATAACTTTCGAGGTTATGCAAAAAGATAAACATCGTTTGGTTAAGATAAAAACGATACTTCCCGAAAAACAGGCAGACGAAGAGTGATATGTTGTTGTATAAAGAGACACATGTAAATAAACAATGGCAAATCGCTGTGTGGAAAATAACTGAGACGGTAGAGGAACTATCGTCTCTTGTTGATGATATCGCAATGCTTTCTTATGCCAACGAGCATTTTGCTGGTGTAAAACGTCGTAGTGAGTGGTTGGCAACACGCCTGCTTGTTAAAGAACTTCTTGGAAGTGATGTACAAATAGAATACGACGCATCAGGTAAACCTTACATCAAAGGTGTAACATCTGTGTCAATCTCCCATACCGATGGTTTTGTTGCTGTTGTTCTCTCTTATAATCTACAGGTTGGGATAGATGTTGAGCGTCGTAACAGGTGCCTAGATGCAACATACATGCGTTTTATGAATGAAAAGGAGTTACCCGCACTCGAATGTGAAAACAGAAACGATGTCATGCTTGTGCATTGGACAGCAAAAGAGGCACTATTTAAAATAGTGGGTAATTTAGGTGGCTCTTTTAAAGAGAATATCCTTCTTTCTCGTTTCGCGTTGAAAAAGAAAGGTATTGTCGAACTTCGTTTGCATAATATTGAACATTCCTGTAACAGATATATGGTTGAATATCATATTAATGATATGTTTGTTTTATCGCTGTGCTATCCGGCATAGAATCAATACTTTTTGTTTTATTTGTATATATTAATATTTGTTAGTAATTTTGTGCTTGTAATAATTCGTTATACAGATAAAAACAGGTTTTTTATTTAAAAACCGAACTTGTAATTATTAAGTATATGCAACGTGGTGTTATTGTAAGAGGAATTGTTGCCGTGGCTATAGGTGTTTTGCTTATTGCCATGAGGGAGTTTTTTATGCCCTTTATGGTTCAATGTGTCGGTGTCGCTTTTATTTTGCCCGGTCTGTTTGTTTTGGCTACATTTATATATACTCTCTTTAGACATAGCATAAAGGCTCCATCGCTAATACATCTTCTCTCCGGGGGTGGCAGTCTGTTGTTTGGTTTATGGTTGCTTTTGAACCCAAACTTCTTCGTTGGTTTCTTTATGTATCTCTTAGGAGCGATGATTCTTTTCTTGGGAATATATCAATTGATTGCTTTTTTGTTTATAAGACGAAAAATATTTCTCTCTTTGTATTTGATTATAGTACCGCTTATGCTGGTTGCTGTAGGTCTTGTTGTAATTATAAAACCTTTTGGAATTGCTTCCATCCCATTTCTGTTGTTGGGAATAGCCTCGATAATAGGTGGTATATCCGATATCTTAAACTCAATAATAATAAATAGAAAAATGCGCTCTGCAAATATTGTAGAGATTGAGATACTTGAAAATAAATAAAACAGATAAAATTTAAAAACTAATTTACTTATGAAAAACCAATTTTTAACATGCACATTGTGCGTGTCCGTTTTGTCGTTGCTCTTTTCGTGTAGCATAGACAAAGAGTACGACCTCTCCAAGGATGTTGACATGACAGTTGCGGTTGGTAAAGGATTTCAAATACCTTTAGGTTCTACAGCCGAAATTTATTTAACAGAGATGATCGATCCCGAAAAGAGTGATGTTATTGAAGTTGACGAAAGAGGCTTCTATACAATAAAGAAAGAGGGTGAGATTGATGCTACAACCGTAAAAGTCGATGAAACAACCATTCAGGTGCAACCCTCTTCGTATGAAGAAATTTATGAACCCGAGGTTGGTGATATCGATTATGAAGACCTTGACAAATATCCCGAGGCGGTTAGAGAGCAAATCAGACAGGAGATGGAAAATATGACATATACGCATGTCATGGAGACAAAGGTCGACAAAAGTGATGTGGATTATAAGATAGAGCAGAACGACATCCCTAAAGAGATGCGAATTCTTCGCAGAATGACATTTAAAGAACCTGTTAAAATGACTTTGGATATAGATGTATTTACTCTTGAGAACTCTTCGAGTGATGCACAAATGTTGAGAAAACTTCATTTGCATACCGATGGTGATGAAGGTAATGATCATTTCTATATTCAGATGCCGAAATATGTGGTTTTCCATGAAGATACAGATGTAAGTGCCGACAATAAATTATGGCTCGATCATTCAATAGAGGAGCATCCGTTTAACGAAGGACATAAACATTTTACAACCGATGTTTATGTTGTGGCATTGGATTTCTCTTCGTATGAAAACGGAGGTATTGAAGTTGTCGATGGTTGTATAAAAGATGAGACCAAACTTGCCATACGTGGAACAATATTTTCTGACCCTTTGACCTTTGCGGCAACAGAAGTAGCAGAGGTGCATCCTCTTCATGTGTTACCTGAAATTCGTTTTGAGCCATTTAAAATAAAGAGTGTCGAGGGTAAATTTGACCCCGAAATAGATGTTGTGAATGAGGCTATTGACATCGATTTGGGTGAGGATATGGATTTTATCTATGATGCAACCTTGAATTTCTCAAATCCACAAATATATATAACACTGAACAATGACGGTGTAACATTGCCTGTTA
Organism: uncultured Bacteroidaceae bacterium; assembly: GCA_964512955.1. Lineage (GTDB taxonomy): Bacteria > Bacteroidota > Bacteroidia > Bacteroidales > Bacteroidaceae > HGM04593. Next base: position 19,449 of record CAZEKX010000029.1, on the reverse strand, counting down.
AGGCAAATATTGCTTTGAATGGAAAAAATGAATACGGTAATGAAATAGAAGGCTCAAATGTAAACTTCAATTTGAATGTTGTTCCCGATAGCGAGAATAAATATTACATTACTCCAAATGGAACATCTCTTGAGAACTATACTTCTGTTGCCGCCGATATAAATAATATTCTTCGAGAAATACCTCACGAAATAGAACTTATATTAAATGCCGAAGTCGATAACAGTAACTTTAATACAGTTGTTTTAGGTGAAGATATGAAGGTCTCCGGCTCGTATGAATTAGAAATACCCATGGAGTTCAATGAGGTTGATTTGGAATATACCGAAACAATTGAGGATATTTTGGGTGACGATCCTTCGGAAATAACAGACTATATAACAGAAATTACCTCAATTACTCTTGAAATGGAGGTTGAAAACACCGTTCCTGCAAAATTTATCCCTTCTATTGTTGCCAAGAGTGCCAATGGCAGAACCTTGAACAATGTAACTGCAACTTTTGATAATGAAATTGCAGCAGGTGAAGGTTTTGTAAATGGTGCAGTCGGAACACCTGCTACATCTGTGGTAAAGGTTAAGTTGAGTGCTACCAATAACGAATTGGCAGAACTCAATACATTGGATGTTGTATTCCGTGGAATAGGTTCGGGAGTTCTTAACTCTAACGAATATATAAAACTCTCAAAGATGAGTGTTACAATAGACGATCCCATAATTGTAGATATGAATTGAATAGTGTAGAAACAGTATAAATATATTAACTATGAAAAAGATGATTTCCAATATAAAAAGAGCCTTTGTTTTATTGGCATTGATATGTACTTTTATATCAGTTTCTGCACAAGCACTCAGAACCGGATATTTCTTGGAGGGTAACCTCTATCGTTACAGATTGAACCCTGCTCTTAATTCAGTACGTGGTCATGTGGCATTACCGGTACTCGGTGGTATACAGTTGAATACTATGGGTAATGTTGGCATGGGTAACTTTCTCTACGATTCTCCGTTAAATGACAACGAACTTGTAACCTTTATGCACTCGTCGGTGGATGCTCAAGAGTTTTTGGGTAACCTCGAGAAGGAAAATATAATACGTCTCGATGCCGACTTTACTCTTCTTTCTGTTGCATTTCATGCCATGGGTGGTTTTAATACCATAGATTTATCTCTTCGTTCCAATACAGGTTTGAATATCCCTTATGGAATGTTTGCATTTATGAAGGATATGGGTTGCGAAAACTATTCGTTTAATGATCTTAGAATGCGTACACGTAACTTTGCCGATTTATCGATTGGACATTCGCACAAGATAGGTAAATCTCTTACAATTGGTGCACGTGTGAAAATTCTCTTTGGCTTGGCTTATGCCGATGTTAATTTCGAGAATATGAATATTAACATGAATCGCAATATGTGGACTATATCAGCATCTGGAAAGGCCGATGTTGCCTTAGGTGGTAAATATACAATATCCGACGAACCAACCATAAGTGGAAAAAACGTTATCGACGGCTATGATGATGTGGCTGTTGGTTTACAGGGTTTTGGTATCGGTACCGACCTTGGTGTTACATACGATTTTAGCGAAGTTTTGTTGAAAGGGCTTTCAATTTCAGCATCGGTAACCGATTTGGGTTATATCTCCTGGAGTAAGACTGCTCGTGCCGCTATCTCTCCCGATTCTCCATACGAATTTGACGGATTCAGTGAAATGGGTATACATAATGGAGACAATAACACTTTAGACGACCAGTGGGAGCAAACAAGCGATGAACTTGAGGATTTCTTTGCACTCGAGGATCAGGGTGAGGGTAGTGTCAGCAGTGGTATCGGTGCCAAATTGAACTTAGGCTTAGAGTATAAGATGCCTTTCTATAATAAGTTGAGTGCCGGTGTTTTGTATACACACTGTTTCGATGAGGTCTTCTCATATAATCAAACATCCTTAATGCTCAGTATCTCTCCTCTTAAAGTGTTGGATTTTGCTGTCAGTGGAACATTCTCCGATTTTGGAACCGGTTTTGGAGCAATGGCGAATATTCATTGCAAAGGCTTTGGATTTTTCATAGGAACCGATTGCTTCCTCGGAAAGGTTGGTAAGCAGTTTATTCCTGTAGAGAATATGAATGCGAATATATCGTTCGGCTTGAATATTGCATTGGGACGTCATGAAGAGAAATAAATAATTATAATTGTAAAATTGTCGATGACTCGATTACAAATTGAAGCATCGACAATTTTTTTATGATTTTGTAAAAAATAGTTCTTAAATGACTGCTATTTCATAAAAAAATGGCATATTTGCAAGTATGAATGAGATAAACGACTTTTTATTGCAATTGGTCTCCCAAATATCATTGTTGGAGACAGTCATAAAAGGTATCATAATAGGTGTTGTTGCATCGGCGCCAATGGGTCCTGTCGGAGTGTTGTGTATACAGCGTACTCTGAATAAAGGACGTGCCTATGGCTTGGTAACAGGTTTTGGTGCGGCTATGAGTGACATTATATATGCCCTGCTTACCGGTTATGGCTTGTCATTTATCTACGATTTTATTCAAAATCAGCGTAATCTCTTTTGGTTGCAGTTAATAGGTACTGTATTATTGTTCGTCTTCGGAATACATACATTCCGTAGCAATCCGGCAAAAAATACACGCCGGGTAAGTAAAAACAAAAGCAGTCTTGTGCAGAACTGCGTTACGGCATTCTTTATAACATTGTCGAATCCTCTTATAATATTGCTTTTTATGGCAATGTTTACCCCATTTAAGTATATGCTTCCCGAACAACCGTTCCATTTTCAATTGATAGGTTATCTATCAATCTTTGCAGGAGCAATGCTTTGGTGGTTATTTATAACATACGTTGTCAATAAACTCAGAACACGATTCGATGTAAGAGGTATTTGGATTATAAATCGTATTATAGGAGCAATCGTGATGGTTGCATCGTTTATAAGTGCTGTACTTATTATTACAGGTATATATTCTTTTCACTAATTTTTATCGGTTTTGTTTGTTTCAAGAGAACTTAGAAAGAGTAATATAGCAGAATATCTGCTATATATGTGGCAGATAGAGGATTTGCTACGTGCAAATGAATTGTCTGCCGAAAATATTTCAAAGGCTGTTATAGAACCCTATAACCTGCCCGAAAAAGAGAGTAGGGAACTGTTCGAGTGGTATAATAATCTCATCGAAATGATGCGCAATGAAGGTGTATCGGAATGTGGACATCTGCAGATAAACAAAAATGTGCTGATAATGCTAACCGATCTGCATTTACGCTTGTTGAAATCGACAAAGGTGCCATTCTACTCTGCGGCATATTATAAGGCATTGCCGTTTATCGTGGAATTTCGAAATAAGAGTAACGGTCGCGACAAGAGTGAGTTAGAGAACTGCTTCGATGCTCTTTATATGTTGTGGATGATGAAATTGCAGAAGCGCGAAATAAATCCCGAAACACTTAGTGCCACAGCCGAAATAAGCAAGTTTATTTCGACGTTGTCGCTATATTATAAAGAGGATGAAGAGGGTAGACTCGACCTAGAAAACGATGAAGCATAATAATTATAACAAAGATAAAACACTATATAAATGAATATACAGGAAGAGATTGGACGAAGAAGAACCTTTGCCATTGTTTCACACCCCGATGCCGGTAAAACGACACTTACAGAAAAATTGTTGTTGTTCGGTGGACAGATACAGGTGGCAGGTGCTGTAAAATCGAATAAGATAAAGAAAACAGCAACATCCGACTGGATGGAGATTGAGAAACAACGTGGTATATCTGTTACGACATCGGTGATGGAGTTCGATTACGAAGGTTACAAGATAAATATTCTTGATACTCCCGGACACCAAGATTTTGCCGAGGATACCTTTCGTACACTTACTGCAGTAGACAGTGTTATCATAGTTGTGGATAGTGCAAAGGGTGTCGAGGCGCAAACACGTAAACTTATGGCGGTATGTCGTATGCGTAATACTCCGGTAATTGTTTTTGTAAACAAAATGGACCGTGAAGGACGCGACCCCTTTGACCTGCTCGATGAATTGGAAAACGAATTGCAGATAGCAGTACGTCCGCTTAGTTGGCCCATAGATCAAGGTGCCCGTTTCAAGGGTGTATATAATATCTATGAACAGAAACTCGACCTCTTTACACCAAACAAACAACGTGTAACAGAGAAAATAGAGGTTGATATAAACAGTGAAGAACTTGATAAAAATATTGGCGAAGATTTAGCAAAAAAGTTACGTGACGATTTGGAACTTGTCGATGGTGTGTATCCCGAATTCAATGTTCAGGAGTATCTGGATGCACAGGTTGCTCCGGTCTTTTTTGGTTCAGCCTTGAACAACTTTGGTGTTCAGGAACTGCTTAACTGTTTTGTTAAGATAGCCCCTTACCCACGCCCTGTACAGGCTATGGAGCGTACAGTAAATCCCGAAGACCCCAAATTTACAGGCTTTATATTTAAAATTACAGCGAATATCGATCCGAATCATCGTTCTTGTGTGGCATTCTGTAAAATATGCTCGGGAAAGTTTGTACGTAATGCTCCTTATCGCCATATACGCTTGGGAAAAGATATGCGATTCTCTTCTCCCACACAGTTTATGGCGCAACGTAAGAGTACTATCGACGAGGCATATCCGGGTGATATAATAGGCTTGCCCGATACCGGAAACTTTAAAATCGGTGATACGCTCACCGAAGGCGAAATGTTGCACTTTAAAGGGTTACCGAGTTTCTCGCCCGAAATGTTTAAGTATATTGAGAATGCCGACCCAATGAAAACAAAGCAGTTGGCAAAAGGAATTGACCAACTTATGGGTGAGGGTGTTGCCCAGTTGTTCGTTAATCAGTACAACGGTCGTAAACTTATTGGAACAGTAGGACAGTTGCAGTTCGAGGTTATACAGTATCGTTTGGAGAACGAGTATAATGCCAAATGTCGTTGGGAACCGGTTAATCTATATAAGGCCTGTTGGATAGAGAGTGATAATGCCGAAGAACTCGAGAATTTTAAGAAACGTAAATATCAATATATGGCGAAAGATATTGAAGGTCGCGATGTGTTTCTTGCAGACAGCAGTTACGTGTTGCAAATGGCTCAGAACGACTTTAAGAATATACGTTTCCATTTTACGAGCGAATTTTAAAAACAGTTTTAAATATTTATTCTACTATGGGTACTATAGCAGACGAAGCGAAAAAATGTGTAGAAGTATTGCGTAAAGGTGGAGTGATTCTTTATCCCACAGATACTGTGTGGGGAATAGGGTGCGACGCAACCAATGCCGATGCAGTGAAACGTCTCTATGAGATAAAACGACGTGCCGACAATAAAGCAATGTTGTTATTGGTGGATAGTCCCGACAGAATATGCCGTTATGTCTCTAAAGTCCCCGAAGTGGCATGGGATCTTATAGAACTTACAAATAAGCCCCTTACAATAATATATGATGGCGCACGTAACTTGGCTCCAAATCTTCTTGCCGAAGATGGCAGTGTTGGTATAAGAGTTACATCGGAACTCTTTTCTAAGGAACTGTGCTATCGTTTTCAGAAGGCAATAGTGTCTACATCGGCAAACATAAGCGGAGAACCTACTCCTCGTTTCTTTGCCGAAGTAAGCAAAGAGATTGTAGATGCGGTGGATTATGTTGTTAATTATAAGCAATTGGAGAAAGGTACTCCAAAATCATCGAGTATAATTAAACTTGCAGAGGATGGCTCTGTATCTATAATAAGGCAATGAGTGGGAATGTTCAAGACAAGGGGATGCTCGACCGCTTTATAGAGTGGCGCGAGAAACATTTATCTCAGAATCAGTTTATTTTGATTTTGAGTTTTGTCGTAGGTGTTATTTCTTCGCTTGCGGCTTTTTTGCTTAAACATTTTATAGAGTTTATACAGCATCTTCTAACAGGTGGTTTTGAGAGAGATACATTTAACTGGCTCTATCTTGTATATCCGGTAGTGGGTATCTTTATAACAGGTCTGTTTATACGTAAAATTGTACGTGATGACATAGGACATGGTGTAACAAAGGTGTTGTATGCCATCTCCCGTCGTCAAGGTAAAATTAAACGACACAATATGTGGTCGTCTCTCATTGCCAGTGGTATAACAATCGGTTTTGGTGGTTCTGTAGGAGCGGAGTCCCCAATTGTATATACCGGTTCTGCCATAGGTTCCAACCTTGGTAGTTTCTTTAAAATGGACCACAAGGTGATGATGTTGCTCATAGGTTGTGGTGCCGCCGGTGCTGTGGCAGGAATATTTAAGGCTCCTATTGCTGGACTGGTGTTTACCTTGGAGGTACTCATGCTCGACCTGACAATGTCTTCGTTATTGCCTCTGCTCATATCGAGTGTAACTGCAACAACAATATCTTACCTGCTATCGGGTACCGATGCTATGTTCAGTTTCCAACTCGACGATGCTTTTAGTGTTTCGCGTGTACCGTATGTTATGTTGTTGGGTATTGTCTGTGGCTTGGTTTCACTCTATTTCACTCACGTAACAACAAATGTGGAGCGTTTTTTCAAACGAATAACCAATCCTTATGCGAAATTGGCTTTGGGTGGTTCAATACTCAGTGTACTGATTTTTCTTTTACCACCTCTCTATGGCGAGGGATACGAAATGATTAACCATCTTATAAATGGCTCCTCTGCCGATGTTATTTTGAATAATTCTCTCTTCTATGGACATGCAAATCTGCTCTTCCTCTATATGTTCTTTATAATACTGCTCAAAGCATTTGCTTCTACTGCAACAAACTGTGGTGGAGGATGTGGTGGTATATTTGCTCCCAGTCTGTTTCTCGGTTGTGTTTCGGGATATCTGTTTGCCGGTATATGCAACTATTTTGGAGTAGGTGAGATGCTCCCCGATAAAAACTTTGCTCTCTTTGGAATGGCTGCTGTAATGTCGGGTGTTTTTCATGCACCTCTTACCGGAATATTCCTTATAGCGGAACTGACCGGTGGATACGACCTCTTTCTCCCATTAATGATTGTATCGGTTTGTTCTTTCCTTACAGTGCGTGTGTTTGATAAAAATAATATTTATGCAATTCGTTTGGCACAGCGTGGCGAACTTATAACTCATCATAAGGATCAGGCTGTACTCACAATACTGAAAGTAGAGGATGTAATAGAGAAGAACTTTATGAAGGTTAGTCCTGATATGGATTTAGGAAACATGACTGCAGTGGTTGCAAAAACAAAACGTAATATATTCCCGGTAGTGGATACTGCTCAAAGACTTGTGGGAATTCTATATCTGGATGATATAAGACATGTAATGTTTCGTCAAGAATTATATCATCGTTACACTGTTGGAACATTTATGCACGAGGTACCAGTGAGGTTGAGTATAGAGGAACCCATGGAGACTGTTATGCGTAAGTTTGAAGAGACCGGAGCATGGAATTTGCCGGTAGAGAGTACTTCGGGTGAGTATATCGGCTTTATATCAAAGTCGGCAATATTCACTGCATATAGAAAAACATTGTTGGATTTTACATCCGATTAAAAATAAGAACTGTTTAAAGTTAAACAACTTCAAAAAATATGGAAAAACTACGTATAGTATATTTAGGAACTCCCGATTTCGCAGTGGAACCTTTGAAATGTCTTGTCGAACAACAGCGTTCCAATAAAAATTGTGGCTACGAAGTTGTGGGAGTTGTTACTATGCCCGACAAAATTATTAACAAACGAGGCGCACAGGTACTCATGAGTCCGGTGAAGCAATATGCATTGGAACAAATGTTGCCGGTGTTACAACCTGAATCGTTGAAAAACGAAGATTTCCTTAATGATTTGGCTTCGTGGCATGCCGATTTGCAAATAGTTGTAGCATTCAGAATGCTACCCGAAAGCGTTTGGAATATGCCTCGATTGGGTACATTTAATCTGCATGCATCCTTGCTTCCGCAATATCGTGGAGCGGCACCTATAAATTGGGCTATAATCAATGGCGACAAAGAGAGTGGTGTAACTACATTCTTCTTAAAGCACGAAATAGACACAGGTGATATAATAATGCAGGATATTGTAACTATTGAAGATAACGATACAGCAGGGACACTGCACGATAAATTGATGCTGGTTGGTGGACAAACAGTTCTTAAAACAGTTGAGGCAATTGTGCAAGGCAGTGTAAAGGTACAGGCGCAGGATACTCTATTCTCTTTGGGCACAGAATTACATCCTGCACCAAAAATATTTCGCGATACATGTCGCATCGATTGGTCCAAACCGGCACGTTCAGTCTATAATTTTGTTCGTGGAATGTCGCCGTATCCTGCTGCATGGACTGAACTCAAGGATGCCAATGGTGCTGCATCTGTAGTAAAGGTATATGAAACATCCGTGGAGATTGCTGAACACTCATTACAGCCCGGAACAATTGTGAGTGATGGTAAAAATTTCGTAAAGATTGCTGTATGTGATGGCTTTATATCATTATTATCGTTACAAATACCGGGAAAAAAACGTATGGCGATAGATGATTTGTTACGCGGTTTTAACATCTCTGTTATGAAATGTGCCGAATAGAGTGTGAATTTTAACGTTATAATGCCGGTATTATTGTTAATATCGGCATTTTTATTTTAAAATATTTGGAACTTAATAAATTATTTCATTTCTTTGCACCGATGCAGTGATTGTGAAACTGCGTAAAAGTGAAATAAAAAACTGAAAATTATTTAATAACCTAATTTATTGCCTATAGAAAATCTCTACTCCTAATTTTTACATGAGATATAAATGGAGAATTTGAAGACTATGACCGACGATGCTTTGGTCTCTCTCTACTTAAAAGGCAATAACAGTGCGTTCGATATCCTGTTGGAACGTTACAAGGATAGGTTATATTACTATATATTCTTTATAGTACGTTCGCGAGAGTTGGCAGAGGATATCTTTCAAGAGACTTTTGTCAAGGCTATTGTTACATTGCAACAAGGACGCTATCAATCCGATGGCAAGTTCTCGGCATGGATAACACGTATTGCCCATAATTTGGTTATAGATCAGTTCCGTCAGGAACGTAATGAGAATGTAATCTCAAACGATGAGAGTGAGGTGGATTTGCTCAACTCTATTTCATTGGCAGAAGGCAATGTTGAGATGCAAATGGTGAATGATCAGGTGTTGAGAGATGTACGTGCGCTCATCGATGAACTTCCCGATTGTCAACGCGAGGTTGTGTTTATGCGATATTATCAGAATCTATCATTTAAAGAGATTGCAGACATAACAGGTGTCAGCATAAATACCGCATTGGGACGTATGCGCTATGCGATTCTGAATATGCGTCGTATTGCAGCAGAGAAGAATGTCGTTCTAACACTAGAATAGTGTTTTTAATGTGATATTATACCATAAAGTGCCAAAAAATATTTTTTGGCACTTTATGGTATAATATATTTCCATAGATTACGTTATAATATCAGAAACAGATATAAAATATGCCTATGGATAATACCTTTACTCCCGAATTTAATCTTAGTGAAAGTTTGATTAGAACGGCACTCAAGAGTGAGTCTTTTCCTTCTCCCTCGGAAAGTGCTTTAAGTTTTATCAGGAATTTTGCAAGGAACCTTTGTGTGCATAATGAGGTAGAGGGGTCTGTGCAAGAGATACTTCTTAATTAGACAAAAGAATCAACCGACCTTAAGGTCGGTTGATTCTTTTGTCTAATTATGTTTCAAATCCTTAACTATTCCAATCCGTAGTTCTTTTTAGCATCCTCTTTCTTAAGCATTAAAGAAATGCCAATCGCTATAATACCGAATAGTGCAAAAATAGACATTGGAATAGTGTAATCGTATCCCGTAATCTCCCCATTTGTACCTATGATAGTCGATTGTGTATCAATAACCCAGCCAATTAGTACAGGGACCATAGATAAACCTATATTTTGTATATAGAATATTATAGAATATGCCGAACCTAACTGCTTAAGTGGAATAATCTTTGGAACTGATGGCCACATAGCCGAAGGAACAAGTGAGAATGATATTCCCAACAATATCATTATTATAATAGCAAACCACCATACATTAAGAATGGGCAGAGCAAACAATACATGTACCAAAGTAAGCATAGCAGAACCAATAATCATCAGTGTTGCTCCCTTTCCAACTCTGTCGTACATGGAACCGAATATAGGTGTCAGAAGAATTGTACCGAATGGCAACATTGCCGGAATGAAACCTGCAATTTCCGGTTCTACTCCATATTTATATATCATTAATTTTGTTGCAAACTTCAGGAATGGGAATACACCAGAATAGAACATCAGACACAGTATTGTAATGAGCCAAAAACCTTTATTGGTAAAAATATATTTAAGGTCTTTTAGTTTGAATTCCTCTTCTTTGTTCTCCTCCTGCTGTTCGCACGATGCATCTAATTTGCGGTCGAGTACACAGTAAACAAGGTATGCAATAAGTCCTATGCATAGTAGTGATGCACCAAGCAGTAATGGTGCCGAAATGTTGCCCACCATGTCGGCAAAAGGACGACTGAAAGCCAAGGCTGCTGCAGTACCAATACGTGCCATTGCTACTTGTAAACCCATGGCGAGTGCCATTTCGTGTCCTGTAAACCATTTGGCAATGACTTTGGTTACTGTTATTCCTGTAATCTCTGCACCCATTCCGAATATAGCAAAACCTAATGCTGCAACTGCAACCTGCATGGGATAACCGAATATTTCTGCATCGCCAAAATTGTTGTCTAATGCATACCATTTTATAAGTGCACCGGCAAGCATCAATGAACAACTTATTGTTCCGGTGATACGTATACCGCATTTATCGAGAATTATACCACCAAAGAATAGCATTAACAAAAATACGTTTATATAGCCGTATGCACCCGAAAAGAATCCATATTCACCACTAGTCCATCCAAGACCTCCTTCTGACGCACTTTTTGTCAAAAGGTCTTCGAGTGGTGCCATGACGTCGGTAATAAAATACCCGCACATCATAGTGAATGATACTATTGCCATTGCACTCCAACGTGCAACTGCTGAATCGCTTAACTTTTTCTGAATTTTTTGTGTTACTGTCATGTTTTATCCTTTTATAAGTTTTTTTATTCTTCTCCTTTTACCCATTTGTCGAGCCATGCAAAGAAGGTTCGTTGCCATAGTATGCCGTTCTGTGGTTTCAGAACCCAATGATTCTCTTCGGGGAACAGCAATAACTGTGCCGGTATACCTCTGAGGCGTGCTGCATTAAATGCTGCCATAGATTGCGATGATAATATTCGATAGTCGCGGTCGCCATGTATGAGCAGTATCGGTGTATCCCACTTATCTACGAACTTATGAGGTGAGTTTGCGTAGGAGTGCAGTGTCTTAGCATTCTTTTCGTAAGGTGCTCCGCCTAAGTCCCAATTGGTAAACCAAGACTCTTCGGTTTCGTAGTACTGTTGCTCCATGTTGAAGAAACCATCGTGTGCAATGAATGCTTTGAAACGTTTATCGTGGTTACCAGCCATCCACATTGCTGTAAATCCTCCAAAACTTGCTCCAACACAACCCATACGCTCTGTGTCTACATAGGGCTCTTTTGCAATATCGTCAATAGCGCAGAACAGGTCCTGCATACACTGCCCACCATAATCGCCACTTATCTGCTCATTCCATTTCAAACCAAAGCCCGGTAACCCTCTGCGGTTGGGAGCAATTACAATATATCCGTTCGCTGCCATAATTTGGAAGTTCCAACGGTAACTCCAGAATTGGCTTACAGGTGTTTGTGGTCCACCTTCGCAGAACAATAGTGTGGGGTATTTCTTTGTTGGGTCGAAGTGTGGCGGGTATACAACCCATGAGTGTAGTTGCTTGCCATCGGTGGTCTTGCACCAACGTGCTTCAACCCTTCCTCGCTCAATCTGGTCGTAAATGTGCTTGTTCTCATTTGTTATTTGTGTTATTACACCATCTACATTCGCTTCTAAGGTGTAAATTTCAGTTGCTTCGTACATCGATTGACGTGTTGTAATCAGGCGGTCGCCAAGAAGCGCTACCGATGTATAGTCGAAATTACCATCAGTAAGTTTTGTTAGTTTGCCATCTAAATCAATGTTGTATATCATGGATGTACCGTGCCAAACACCTGTAAAGTAGAGGCTCCTGCTATCGTTATTCCAACAATAGGAGTCTACATTGCTGTCGAAAGACTTTTCACTTATATATTTTTGTTCTCCGGTTTCAATATTCATAATACATAAGCGATTCTGGTCACTCTCATAGCCGTCGCGTTTCATACTTTGCCATGCCATGTATTTACCATCGGGTGAGAATGTCGGTGTGGTGTCATAGCCATAGTTTGAACGTTTCTCATCCATTTTACATAAATTGCTTGTTGTGTTGCTCTCTATGTCGTAGAGGTATATATCGGTATCGGTGCTTATTGTGTAGTCGCGTCCGCTTTTTTTGTTGCAGGAGTATGCAATCTTTTTTGAATCGTTGCTCCATGCTAACTGCTCCGTTCCACTAAAAGGTCGGTTGGGGCAATCGTATATTGTTCCCTCCAAAAGGTCTGTACCGCATGTTATACTGTTTCCGTCAAAATCGGCAATAAATGGGTGTGGAGCATCTGTTATCCATTCGTCCCAGTGCTTGTACATTAGTTCGTCTATTACTTTTCCATCGCTTAGTGGCAAATCGAGGTGTAAATCTGCTGTACTATCTTTAATTTTTACACGTTTAATAAGTATAACTTTGCTTTCATCGGGTGAGAACAGAAATCCCTCAATATCTTTTTCATCCGATGATAGTTGTTTGCGTTCTGTACCATCGGGGTTCATCTCCCATACTTGGTTGCTGCCATTACAGTTCGACATAAAAGCAATCTTGTTGCCACCCTTTATCCATGTGGCACCTGTTTCGTTTGCCGCTGTGGTTGTCAGTATTTGTTTGTTGTTACCATCGGCATCCATTATGTGCAGGGTGTGGTGCCCCTTATTTTGTTTTATATCGTAATAACTTATACGATATACGACCTTTTTGCCGTCGGGTGAAACTGTTAGTGATCCAATACGTCCCATGGCCCATAATGCCTCGGGAGTCATTTTGTTACCTTCTATTTTTATATCCGATTTAACTATTATGGGTGCTTGGTTGCTTTTCTCTTCGGTGCTGTTTGTTCCGGTGCAACCTGTTATTGCAGTCCCTGTTATAAATGTTGCTGCCATAATTGCAAATAATCTGTTCATAATTATAATTATTTTATGTTTGTTACATTTTTCGCTTAGCAAAGATACTTGTATTTACTTTATTATGCAATAATAATTAATTATATATTGTAAAAATGAATATTTATACGTTGGATATTTATCTTAGTACCTCTTCTCGTAAACAACTGCGATATAATTTTTGTGAAGTTTCTTCTTTGTGGAGCCTTAAAAAGTGGCTTTTTACTTGATTTTTTTGCATTTAGATGAAAAAAAATAAAAAAAAAGGTTAAATAATGGATGGAATGATGTATCTTTGCACCGATTTTGATGAAAGAGGTTACCGAAACGCTAAAAAGGGAGTAGGCGAGATTTAAATTTATTTGTATTGTTATGAAAAATTTTATTTATGTAGCAGTATTGGCACTCGTTATGACCGCTTGTGGTGCAAATGCTTCAAAAACAGGTTGTGATGCTCAGGGTTGCGATTCTATCGTTGCAACAGATGTTGTTCCCGCAGTTGCTACCGATGTTATTCCTGCAGCAGCACCTAGCGCAGAGAACGATGGTAAAGTTGCTACCGATGTTATTCCTGCTGAGGGCGAGAATAAATAAGAACCTATAATTTGAAGGAATATTAGAGAAATCAATACTCTGTTTCCGTTGTGCGGTAATAGAATATTGAGGCTCTATATTTCTTTAAGTTTTTATTGACACACCAAGGTAATATATATAACCTATTAACGATGCCGGCATGCCGGCATCGTTAATTTTTAAATACCCCTTCTTTAAAAATTCTTATAACATAATCGCCTAATAATTCAAAAACAGTTTCTATAATTCGAAAAAAGATACTATTTTCGCGACAGTTTGCGTGGTAAGCACGTGAATAACCAAAAACTGACAAATGATAGATAATTCTGTATTTCAAGATAAAAAGGCGGTCTACTATACTCTTGGTTGTAAACTGAATTTTTCGGAAACTGCTTCTATTGAACGTATATTGCAAAATGCCGGAATACGTACAGTGCGACGTGGGGAACAGGCTGATATTTGCGTTGTAAATAGTTGTGCTGTTACTCAAGAGGCCGAAAAAAAATGCCGTCAGGCAATACATAAATTAATTCGTCAACATCCCAATGCGTTTATTGTGGTTACAGGTTGTTATGCACAATTGTCGCCCGAAAAATTGGCGCATGAACTTGGGGTCGATATCGTATTGGGTATAGACAAGAAGACCGACATATTGCAATATGTCGGAAACTTTGAAAAGAAAAGTACAGGAGAGTGGTTTGCTCAACCTACTAAGGATGTGCGTCGTTTTGTTCCATCATGTTCACGAGGCGACAGAACACGGTATTTTCTGAAGGTACAAGATGGATGCGACTATTTCTGTACTTATTGCACAATTCCGTTTGCACGTGGACGAAGTCGTAATCCTAAGATTGAAGAACTTGTTTCTCAGGCGCAACAGGCTGCCGACGAGGGTGGAAAAGAGATTGTTATTACAGGTGTAAATATAGGAGATTTTGGAAAGTCCACTGGTGAGAATTTTATCTCTTTGGTAAAGGCTCTCGATGGAGTTGAAGGTATCTCACGTTATAGAATATCGTCGATAGAACCTAATCTCATAACAGATGAGATTATAGATTATATGACTCACTCACGAAGTTTTATGCCTCATCTTCATATACCGTTGCAGGCTGGTAGTGACGAGGTTCTAAAACTTATGCATCGCAGATACGATACATCTTTCTTTGCTCAAAAAATAGAGAAGGTGCGTAGTGCTATGCCCAATGCATTTATTGGTGTTGATGTTATTGTAGGAACACGTGGCGAAACCGATGAACTCTTTGAACAGGCTTTGGAGTTTATACGTGGGTTAGATATTTCGCAATTACATGTTTTCAGTTATTCGGAACGTCCCGGAACACAGGCTTTGAAAATAGAAGGTGCAGTTTCACCAGCAGAGAAACATAGACGTAGTCGTTTGCTTATAGAACTTTCCGAAGAAAAAAGAATAGCGTTTTATGAACGATATTGTGGTACCGAGGCTGTAGTCTTGTTCGAAAAACCACGTTCAGGAATGCCACTTGGTGGTTTTACCGAGAACTATATCCGTGTAGAGACAGTGGCGGACAAATCTCTTGTAAACCGTTTGGTGCGTGTGCGTCTTGGTGGTTTCAACGAAGATAAATCGGCTCTTGTGGTAGACAAAATTATAGATGTTGAATAATGAACGAAAGGGTTGCGGTTGTCATACTTAACTATAATGGTGCTGACATGTTGCACCGTTTTTTGCCATCGGTGGTAAATTATTCTCCCGAGGCAGACATTGTGGTGGCAGACAATGCATCTACCGACAACTCATTACAACTACTCGAAAATGAATTTCCAGATGTACATGTAATAAAACTCGACAAGAATTATGGATTTGCCGAGGGGTACAATAGGGCATTGGCGCAGGTTGAGGCCGAATATTATATATTGTTGAATTCCGATGTGGAGGTAACAGAAAATTGGATTGCCCCTATGCTACAATATCTGAGTAATAATAAAAATGTAGTTGCTTGTCAACCAAAACTGCTCGATTACAATAATAAATCCTTTTTTGAGTATGCCGGTGCTTCGGGTGGTTTTATAGATATTTATGGTTATCCATTTTGCCGTGGACGAATTTTTAACTCAATAGAAGAAGATAAGGGACAGTACAATACTGTACAAAATATATTCTGGGCGACAGGGGCTGCTCTCATGGTGCGTAGTAATGAATTTCGTACTGTGGGTGGCTTTGACGGTCGCTTCTTTGCTCATATGGAAGAAGTAGACCTGTGCTGGCGTTTAAAATCGCGTGGACATAGTATTGTGTGTGTGCCTGCAAGTGTAATCTATCATGTTGGTGGAGCAACACTTAACCGTAGTAATCCACATAAAACTTTTCTTAATTTCAGAAACAATTTGTTGATGCTATATAAAAACCTGCCTACTACGGAACTCTCAAAAGTAATGTTCATTCGTTATATTCTTGATATGGTCGCTGCATTTAAATTTTTAATCTCAGGTTCTTTGTCAGAGTGTAAGGCTGTATTTAAGGCACATAGTGAGTTCCGACGATTGAAATCTGATTTCTTTGCCGACCGCACACTTAATATCTCAAAGGTAACAGTAGATTCCATACCCGAAAGGGTAGGCTATTCCATTTTGTGGAAATACTATATAAAAGGTGTACGTAATTTTATAGATTTAGACAAAAAATAAGGAGTCGCCTCATGTGAACCATTCTTTAAAAGATGTATAAAATTTCATAATTTATCGTTTTTTTAGTTTGTGCTTTAATTAAAATGGCTATATTAGCAAAGGCCATTGCAAAGCATAGGTATCACTTTTGCAATATTCAGGCTTTTTAAATGACAAAGTGAATACTGATACCCCTTTTAAAAAACAAAATTATGAAAACACGTCTTGAACACGATTCATTAGGCGAGATTTTGGTTCCCGCAGAGGCTTATTACGGAGTGCAAACTTTGCGTGCTATTGAGAATTTTCACGAGATAAGTGGAATAACCATTAGCGACCACCCCTATTATGTGAAAGCGTTGGCTATGGTTAAATGGGCTGCAGCCGAGGCAAATATCTCTCTTGGTACACTAGATGCTACAATAGGTGGAGCAATAAAACAGGCATGTGAAGAGATAATAGATGGTGCCCTTGTCGATCAGTTCCCCGTAGATCTTATACAGGGCGGTGCAGGTACATCCACCAATATGAATATAAACGAGGTGGTGGCAAACCGTGCACTTGAAATCTTAGGACATGAAAAAGGAGAATATCAGTATTGCCATCCCAACGACCATGTAAATCTTTCTCAGTCTACAAACGATGCCTATCCTACATCATTCAAACTCTGTTTTATTTTCCATAACGAGGATTTAGTAGAAGAGTTGAAAAAGTTGGTCGCTTCGTTCAGAGCAAAAGGCAAGGAGTTTGATGGGATACTTAAAATGGGTCGAACGCAGTTGCAAGATGCTGTCCCCATGACTTTAGGACAGGAGTTTGAAGCATTTGCAGTAACATTGGAAGAGGAGATAATGCGTTTGAACGAGGCTTCGCGTCTTTTCCTCGAAGTGAATATGGGTGCAACAGCAATTGGAACCGGTATTAATACCGAGCCGGGCTATGCACAGGCGTGCGTGGATGCTCTCTGCAAAATAACAGGTAAGGATTTTGTTCTTGCAGGAAATCTTGTGGAGGCAACTCCCGATGCCGGTTCATCGGTAATGTATTCATCGGTAATGAAACGTATGGCTATAAAACTTTCTAAAATATGTAACGATTTGCGTCTGTTGTCGAGTGGTCCTCGTTGCGGTTTAAATGAGATAAATCTGCCTCCCATGCAACCAGGTTCAAGTATTATGCCGGGTAAGGTTAACCCTGTCATTCCCGAGGTTGTAAATCAAATATGTTTCAGCGTAATAGGAAACGACCTTACGGTTACAATGGCAGCCGAAGCAGGACAATTACAGTTAAATGTGATGGAACCGATATTGGTACACTCGATAATCTCATCTATACGTATGTTGTTAAAAGGTATGGCACGCCTCAGAACTCTATGTGTCGATGGTATAACAGCCAACGAAGGACATTGTCGTGAACTAGTGATGGGAAGTATTGGTATTGTTACAGCACTCAACCCGACATTGGGTTACGAGAATTCTGCGAAAATTGCAAAGCGTGCTTTGAAAGAGAACCGTAGCGTATATGATTTGGTTCTGGAAGAGGGATTACTGACAAAAGATGAACTCGATGAACTTTTGCAACCCGAAAATATGATAGCACCGCATAAATTCTATACACATAAGTAGTTATATAAATGATAAAGCCTCCAATTTTTTGGAGGCTTTATCATTTATATAACTACACTCTTATTCAATATATTCATATCCCAGTTCGTCGATTGTTGCAATTATAGTTGCCGGATCAAATTCTCCGTTTACGTAAGCAATGCCTTCTGTTAGATCTACAGAAACCGATGTAACCCCTTCTACTTTTGCAAGGTTCTTCTCAACATTTGCTTTACAATGGTTACACATCATTCCTTTAATCTTAAATGAGTTCTGCATAATTGTATCTTTTTTATGGTTGTGAGACTTCTGTATAAATGCAAATATCAAAAGCAATGTAAACAGTATGCTTGATACTATTTTCCACCATTCGGTTATGTGTGATGCACAGCAGGTTACTCCGTGTGATACTATAGAACCGTTAAACCACTCGGCTGGTAACATGTAGTCTATCATAAGACCAAAACCAAATGCCCCTGCTACAATACTGAATAGGTATATCAATAGTGTTTTTTGTCCCATAACTTTGTTTATAACCAATATTGCTGCCATATTTGTTGCAGGTCCTGCCATCAAAAGTACAAGTGTCGCTCCAGGAGATAACCCTTTGAGCATAAGTGCTGCGGCAATAGGAATAGAACCGGTTGCGCATAGGTACATGGGTACTGCAATTGCCATTACCAATAACATGTTTATTATTGGTCGATCGCTGTAAAGGGTAAAGAAATTATCGGGAAGAAATACTGTAATCATACCGGCAATAATCAAACCTATTACAATCCATTTTCCAATATCCTGAAGCATATCTACAAAACCATATTTTAATGCTCCAATACATTTTTCAAGGAAATTCTTTTTCTTTCCGTCAATCTCCTTTATGTTTCTTTCAATAGTGGATGAGTCTTTGTCGAAGCGGTTCACCAGACATCCACCGATAATGGCTGTTACAAATGCCACAATAGGACGCACAATAGCAAACGGAATACCCAAGAGCGATGCAGTGGCAATAATAGAATCAACTCCTGTCTGTGGTGTAGAGATAAGAAACGAGGTGGTCGCACCTTTTGATGCACCTTCACGACGTAATGACATTGCAGTTGGTATTACTCCACATGAGCATAAGGGTAATGGAACACCGAATAATGCAGCAATTGCAACAGAACGGAAATTACCTTTTGCAAGTTGCTTGGAATAAATACTTTTGGGTACAAATTCGTTTAAAATACCTGCAATCAGAAATCCTAAAAGCAGATAAGGCGACATCTCGTTTAATAGGTCTATAAGAGGTTTTATATATTCAATCATATTGTTTTATTTGAGCACAAAGATACAACAAAGAAACGAAAGTGAGTGCGAAACGGGGAAAGAATGTTGTCT
>CAZEKX010000028.1:0-24631 GCA_964512955.1 uncultured Bacteroidaceae bacterium | reverse complement strand
TATTAAGATAAATTCTTCACTCGCTTATCTTGCTGCTGCAAACTTAGAGTCTTTTTTTTGTGCGTATATTAAAAGATTATTAAAAATCGATAGGACATGGTATTTTAATAATTAATTATAATATTTTTTTAACTATGAAAGATATAATATCAAAGATTTTTCTTGTTTTATTATGTGGCTTAGTTGCGAGTTCATGTTCTGATAGTGGCGATGGTGGTGGTGAACCTAATCCCGATGCTTATTTTTATTCTTCATTAAATAATTATGGACAGTATATCTCTGCAACCGGTGGCAGTTTAACCCTGACAATAAGCAGTAATTGCGATTGGAGTATTTCAAGAGACGATATATATATGTCAACAGGTGGTGGTTTGGAATCTGCCGCTCATATTGTTTCATGTTCAACATATTCAGGGGAAAATGATGCGCAGTTGGTGATTAATGTTCCATATACCAATTCGTATGCAACTACAACCTATTACATATATATAACTTATAATCGCGGGACAGAGACAGAAACTGTCATGTTCTACCAGAACGGAAACACCGGTAATTCCGGTGGTAACACTGGTGGTAATACAGATGATGGTTCAAATGATGATTATGATAATGGTGGTTCTGTAACTCCCGAACAGCCTACTGTAACAAAACCCTCTGCTCCATACGGTGTTTATGCTTCAAATTATGAAAGTGTAACAGTTCCGGATGTACGAATTACATGGAATGAAGTGGATGGTGCTACCGGTTATCGTGTCTATCGTAGTACATCTGCCAACGGCTATTATTCACAGTTGGGCTCAACATCTTACACCTATTACAGCGATAGTGATTGTAAGGTAGGAAAAACATATTATTACAAAGTGGTGGCATATAACAGTGCAGGAACAAGTTCTTATAGTGATTATGCTGTATTTGAATATAAAGATACGCGTAAACCGGGTCCTGCGACTTATGGCAATTGTTATGTGAGCGGTTATACTATGACTATAAACTGGAGTGTTCCAACTCATTTTTCATACGGTAAGCCTACAAAGGCTTTGTTAAAAGTGAAAAACCCCAATAGTAATGAATGGGCTGTTATACAGGAACTTTCTGGTACTGCAACATCGGCATCCTTCTCTTATGGTGCATGGGTAGACTCGGATGGTTATGTCTATGTAGGCATAGTACTTGAAAATGACTATGGTACAGGTGGAGGTTCTCCTAAAATCTATGACAACAACAATAAAAGGTGGATGAACTAATACGTAACATATATATAAAAACACCTGCATGATAATTTCATGCAGGTGTTTTTATATATACATATTTATCAGCACAATGTCAGTATCATCATCTGTGCCACAAGCACACGCAAGAACATTGTCAATGGGTATACAGTGGCATATCCAATGGATGCCGCTTCGCTACCTGCGCACTGTTCGTTGGCAAAAGCCAATGCCGGTGGGTTGGTACTTGCTCCCGACATTACACCAATGAGGGTGTTATATTTGAGTTTCATAATGTATCGTCCTATAACTCCTGCAACTAAAAGAGGAACAATTGTTATTATGGCGCCGTACAGAATCCACATATAACCGCCCTTGTTCACAATGGTATCTACAAAACCATTGCCTGCCTCTAAACCTACACATGCCAGGAATAGGGATATACCAATCTCACGTATCATAAGGTTGGCACTTGTGGTGGTGTAGGTAACAAGTTTCAAGCGTGGACCAAAATAACTTATCAGTATCGACACAATGAGCGGTCCGCCTGCCAATCCAAGTTTCACAGGTTGTGGTATTCCGGGTATCATCAAAGGAATACTGCCAAGGATGCAACCCAAGACTATTCCTATGAATATGGGGAACAGGTTGGGGTGGTCTAAATATTTGCGTGAGTCGCCTAATATCTTCTTAACGTTTCCTACTGCGGTCTCTTTACCTACAACGGTTACAGTATCGCCAATTTGCAATTTTATGCCGGGTGATGCCACCAACTCAATACCCGAACGGTGTATTCGTGTAATGTTCACTTGGAAATGCTTCCTTAATTCCAGTTTCGACAGTACCTTGCCATTCAGTTTGGGGTTTGTAATTATAATCTTTCTGGAGATAAAGTGTGCATCGGCTTTTTCCCACTCCATTTCGCATGTTTCACCGAATAGTTTTACAATGCTCTCGTGCAATCCGGGTTTTGCTATAACCAGAATCTTGTCATTCAACTGCAATATGCTGCTTGCATTTGCAACCTCTGTCTCTTTCGTGGTGTTATTGAATATGCGCGATACCACAAAGTCGAGTTTGCTGCTCTTTCTTATATCTTCGAGTGTGGTATTTGTAATATCTTTGTTCTTAACTATAATGTTTATTGGAACTACATTGAGTTTTTCGCTCTCTTGTTCCACAGGCGCTTTGAAAATCTTTCTGTATGCTGTTGCTTTTAATATTTGCATGGCAAGAATACATCCTATAACACCAAGAGGGTAGGCAACACTATAGCCCAATGCAATCTCTGTGGCATTACTGCCATACAGGTCGGTATATGCTTGTTGTGCAGCACCCAGTCCCGGGGTGTTGGTTACTGCTCCCGACATAATACCTGTTATAGTGGTAACACTCTCGCCTGTGGTGTAGTGCAGTACAATGGCTGTTATTACATCGAATAATACTATGCAACATGCCAGAATGTTAAGGGTTAAACCACCCGACTTGAATCCCGAGAAGAATCCGGGACCTACCTGTAAACCTATCGAGTAGACGAATAGGATAAGTCCGAACTCTTTTACAAAATGCAAGAGGTTGCCGTTCAATGTCATTCCGAAGTGTGAAAACAGAATGCCGACAAACAGAATCCAGGTAACTCCGAACGATATTTTTGCTATTTTCACTCGTCCCAAAACTATACCCAGTGCAATGGTCAATGCAAGAATAATCATCGAGTGTGCTATTCCTCCACTCCATGCATCGGTACCATAAAATAAGTTTGTTATAAAATCCATGTTGTTGATATTTTATGATTTTCTTTAAGAGGGTGCAAAATTACACAATTATTGTTAAAATATCCTATTTTATATATGGTTATATTCGATAGTGGTTATCGTTTAAAACGATATGTATGTCGAAATCAGGGCTGACATTGGTAATATTTGCGATGCTTTTTCGAACTTTTTGTATTCAAAAACCACTTTTTAGGTGAAATTTTATTTACTCTTTTATCTTAAATTTGATTTTTTGATGTTTTTTGCGCTGTTTTTTATCATTTTTTTTTGATAAACAGAAAAAAGAGGTTACTTTTGCAAAAAGTATAATAAACCTCTTAGAGAATAAACGTATTTAAATAATGTTATGCGCAGTTGCAAATAGTTCACGTATTATTAACGTGGTGGTTGTCGTCCTATCAAACTAATGGGATGAGAACGGCTGTGCATGTGGTAAAAGACGTAAGCCTTTCTCGGATATAAGAGGAGGGCTTTTTTAATTGTAAAGATTCTCTCTTTACAGTAAATATTAAAAAGATTAGAAAATGAAAATAAAACTTAGAAGTGCACAAAGTACCGAGGGACGTCGCATGGCAGGTGCCAGAGCCCTATGGATAGCAAACGGTATGAAACGCGAGATGTTTGGTAAACCTATTATTGCCATTGCCAACTCGTTTACTCAACTTGTGCCGGGACATACACACCTGCACGAGGCCGGACAAATAGTAAAAAGAGAGATAGAGAAACTAGGATGTTATGCCGCAGAGTTCAATACCATTGCTATTGACGATGGTATTGCCATGGGGCACGACGGAATGTTGTATTCACTCCCCTCGCGCGACATTATAGCCGATAGCGTGGAATATATGTGTAATGCGCATAAGGTAGATGCTTTGGTGTGCATATCGAACTGCGACAAAATTACTCCGGGTATGCTCATGGCATCTATGCGATTGAATATACCTACTGTGTTTGTTTCGGGTGGTCCCATGGAGAAGGGTGCATGGAAAGGGGAAAACCTCGACCTTATATCAGCCATGGTAAAAGCAGCCGACACATCGGTTAGCGACGAAGAACTTATGGAGGTAGAGAAGCGCTCATGTCCCGGTTGCGGTTGTTGTTCGGGTATGTTCACTGCCAACTCCATGAACTCTCTTACCGAGGCTATTGGTTTGTCGTTGCCCGGCAATGGTACAATTCTTGCAACACACGAAAATCGTTTGCAATTACTTAAGGATGCAGCGCGTCAGGCTGTAACCAATGCCTTTAAATATTACGAAGAGGGTGACGAAAGTGTTTTGCCACGAAGTATTGCTGTGCGCGATGCATTCCTCAATGCCATGACACTCGATATTGCCATGGGTGGTTCCACAAACACTATCCTGCATCTGCTTGCTGTAGCACAAGAGGCCGGTGTTGAATTCAATATGTCCGACATCGATAAATTGAGTCGTAAAGTTCCTTGTTTATGTAAACTTGCTCCCAATAGTGCAAAATACAGCGTACAAGATTGTGGTCGTGCAGGAGGAATCATAGGTATCATGGGAGAACTTGCCAAAGGCGGTCTGTTGAACACATCGTTGAAACGTGTGAATGGTGCAACACTTGCCGAAGATATCAAGCGATACGATATAACCGGTGCTTCAGTCGATGCCGAGGCACAGCGTATTTATGGTACAGCACCGGCAAATGTGTTCAGCAATGTTATGGGGTCTCAGAACAATGTCTACGAGACACTCGATGCCGACCGCGAGAATGGTTGCATACGCTCATTGGAACATGCATATACAAAGGATGGTGGTTTGGCTATACTATTCGGTAATATAGCACAGGACGGTTGTGTGGTTAAGACTGCCGGAGTAGACGAGAGTATCTGGAAGTTTACAGGAAAGGCAAAAGTGTTCGACTCACAAGATGCAGCGGTAGAGGGTATCTTGGGTGGCAAAGTACAGGCAGGAGATGTGGTGGTGATAGTTTACGAGGGTCCCAAAGGTGGTCCCGGTATGCAAGAGATGCTCTATCCCACATCGTATATAAAATCGCGTCATCTTGGAAAAGAGTGCGCTCTTATAACCGATGGTCGTTTCAGCGGTGGTACATCGGGGTTGAGTATAGGACATATCTCGCCCGAGGCTGCAGCAGGTGGAAACATCGGAAAATTGCGTGACGGTGATATAATAGAGATAGACATCCCCAATCGCAGTATAAATGTGAAATTGACAGACGAGGAACTTGCTTCTCGCGAAATGTTCCCTCTTACACGCGACAGAGTGGTGTCAAAGAGCCTTAAGGCATACGCCAATATGGTTAGTTCAGCCGATAAAGGCGGGGTGAGAATAATTGAATAATAACAACGAAAAACAATAACCGATGAAAGAGATTATAACAGGAGGTGAAGCGCTGCTCCGTTCATTGAAGAACGAGGGAGTAGATACTATATTCGGCTATCCGGGCGGTTCCATTATGCCCGTTTTCGATGCTATGTACGACCATAGGGACGATCTTCATCAGGTAGTGGTACGCCACGAACAGGGTGCTGTACATGCTGCACAAGGTTATGCACGCAGTTCGGGTAAGGTTGGTGTATGTATTGTAACAAGTGGTCCGGGTGCTACCAATACCCTTACAGGTATTAGTGATGCTATATTGGATAGTACACCTGTTGTGGTTATAGCAGGTCAGGTAAGTTCGGCTGTGCTTGGTACCGATGCTTTTCAAGAGATTGACCTTGTTGGTGTAACACAACCAATCTCCAAATGGAGTTATCAGATACGTCGTGCCGAAGATGTTGCATGGGCAGTGTCGCGTGCATTTTATATTGCTCGCAGTGGTCGTCCCGGTCCTGTGGTGCTCGACTTTACAAAGAATGCTCAAGTGGCAAAGATTGCATATGAGCCGGTAGATATAGATTATGTGCGCAGTTACGTGCCTTATCCCAAACCAAATATGGATGCTATAAAAGAGGCTGCGGAACTTATAAACCGCGCACGTCGTCCGTTTGCACTTATTGGTCAGGGTGTGGAACTTGGTGAGGCACACGAAGAGTTGAAGGCTTTCTTGGAGAAGGCGAACATTCCTGCAGCACGTACACTGTTGGGCTTGTCGGCACTGCCAAGTGATTACCCTCTGAATATGGGCATGCTTGGTATGCATGGTAACCTTAGTTGTAATGCCAATACAAACCAGTGCGATGTTCTCATTGCAATAGGTATGCGTTTCAGCGACCGTGTAACGGGAAATTTAGCCACATATGCAAAGCAGGCAAAGGTTATACATTTAGATATTGACCGCGTGGAGATAGACAAGAATGTAAAAGCCGACATTCCGGTTATTGGCAACTGTAAAGAGACTTTACCTTTAATAACCGAATTGTTGCAACCTGCCGACCACAAAGAGTGGATAGATAGTTTTGCCGATTACGATGCAATTGAGCATGAAAGAGTTATAGCAAAGGCTTTAAATCCCGGCAGTGGTCCCTTGAAGATGGGTGAGGTGGCACGTAAAGTGAGCGAGGCATCGAACAACAGTGCAGTATTGGTTACCGATGTGGGTCAGAACCAAATGATGTCGTGTCGCTATTTTAAATATACAAAACCTCACAGTGTGCTTACATCGGGTGGTTTGGGCACCATGGGATACGGTCTGCCGGCAGCGATAGGTGCTACAATGGGTGTTCCCGAAAGAACAGTATGTGTATTTATGGGCGACGGTGGTTTCCAAATGAATATACAGGAACTTGGTACAATTATGGAGCAAAAATCTCCGGTTAAAATGATTCTGTTGAACAATAACTATCTTGGCAATGTACGTCAGTGGCAGGAACTCTTCTTTAACAACAGATATTCATGTACCCCCATGCTTAATCCCGACTACTGCAAAATTGCTTCGGCATACGGAATACCTTCGCGTTTGGTTATAGAGCGTTCCGAACTCGATGATGCTATAAAAGAGATGTTGGAAACTCCCGGTGCATTCCTGTTGCATGTGGCAGTAGAGGAAGAGGATAATGTGATGCCGATGGTTCCTCCCGGAGCATCTATTTGTGATATGATTTTTGAATAAAAGACTATGGAGAAGAAATTATATACTGTAATCATATACTCCGAGAATATTGCCGGTATGCTTAACCAAGTAACGGCAGAATTTACTCGTCGACAAATGAATATTGAGACTTTGAATGTCTCCTCGTCGGCAATAGATGGTGTGCATCGTTACACTGTATCGCTTTGGGCCGATGAAGATATTATACGCAAGTCGGTAAAGTGTATCGAGAAAAAAATCGATGTACTTAAAGCCGATTTCTACACCGAGGATGAGATATTTGTACAGGAGGTTGCTCTCTACAAGTTATCTACACCGGTATTGCTTGTAAACAAGCAGGTGTCAAAGATTATCCGTCATAACAATGCCCGAGTAATTGAGGTGAACTCCAATTATACCGTTGTGGAGCAGACTGGAAAAACAGAAACAATCATGAAACTGTATAAAGAGTTCTCGGCAGAGCAATGCTTGTTGCAGTTCGTTAAGTCGGGACATGTGGCAGTAACACGTAATGCAAATGAAAATTTAAGTAAACACATCTTCGATGAAGATGCAAAGAGAAAAGTTAAATAACATATATAAATAACAGCCTTAAAATTTTAAAAACACTATGGCAGAAATGAATTTTGGTGGAGTGATAGAGAATGTAATCACTCCGAAAGAGTTTTCTTTAGAGAAGGCTCGTGAGATTTTGAAAGATGAGACAATTGCAGTGCTTGGATACGGTGTACAGGGTCCCGGTCAGGCTTGTAACCTTCGCGACAACGGTTTCAATGTAATCGTAGGTCAGCGTGAGGGTAAAACATACGATAAAGCAGTTAGCGACGGTTGGGTTCCCGGTGAAACTCTCTTCTCTTTAGAGGAGGCTGCACAGCGTGGTACAATCATCTGTATGTTGCTTTCCGATGCAGCACAGATTGCAGTATGGCCCAAGGTACTTCCCTATCTGACAGCAGGTAAGGCTCTTTATTTCTCACACGGTTTCGGTATCAACTGGAACGACAGAACAGGTATTGTTCCTCCCGCCGATGTCGATGTAATAATGGTTGCTCCCAAAGGTTCCGGTACATCACTCCGTACAATGTTCCTCGAGGGTCGCGGATTGAACTCTTCATACGCAATCTATCAGGATGCAACAGGCAAGGCTATGGACCGCGTTGTTGCTTTCGGTATCGGTATCGGTTCGGGTTATATGTTCGAGACTACATTCCAGCGTGAGGCTGTTTCCGACCTCACCGGCGAGCGTGGTTCTTTGATGGGTGCTATTCAGGGATTGCTTCTTGCACAGTACGAGGTGTTGCGCGAGAATGGTCATACACCTTCTGAGGCATTCAATGAGACTGTAGAGGAACTTACACAGTCGTTGATGCCCCTCTTTGCGGCAAAGGGTATGGACTGGATGTATGCAAACTGCTCTACAACAGCACAGCGCGGTGCATTGGATTGGATGACTCCTTTCCACGATGCAATTAAACCTGTTATGTACCAGTTGTACGAGTCTGTTAAGAGTGGTAACGAGGCACAAATCTCAATCGACTCAAACTCACAGCCCGATTATCGCGATAAGTTGAACAAAGAACTTCAAGCACTTCACGATAGTGAAATGTGGCGTACTGCCGAGGTTGTTCGTCAACTTCGTCCCGAGAATGGTACAAAATAATATTTCATTATTGTAAATATAATTCTAAGGTTTCTATCTTGGAATTTCAACCTACAAACAGAGTGTACCCAACTAATTGGGTATACTCTGTTTGTAAATAGGGAATCTCCCACTTTTTTATAGGGAATTTTCCGAATGACGATGGTTTTTTATATGTAATTTAGCAACATGAAAAATAAGAGCCCTATGAAATATTTTATTTTAACTCTGGTTTTGCTTCTCCCTTTGGGCGTAATGGCACAGGTAAACGATTTGTACTTTATTCCAAATAAGAAAAGTGAAGAGAAAAAGATTCAGATAACCGAAAGTACCAACTATTCGGGTAGAGAATTGCATATAGGAAACAGTTCTATTGTAAATGGTCGGGACGAAGATGAGTATAACAGACGTAATACCTCTTCGGCAATGTCGTCGGAATACGATTATTCGTACGAAGATGAAGAGTACAATGTAAGCGAAAATGATAATTACGCCTATTCCGACGATGATTATGAATATACCACAAGAATTGTACGTTTTCATACTCCGGGACTTGTGCTGTTAAGCAGTCCATGGTATTGGGATGTATATAACGATAATATATATTACACCACATACTACCCTTCGTGGTCGTGGCATATCTCTTTTGGTTCTTGGGGTTGGTACAATTGGCATGGTTGTTGGGACTCTCCCTACTATTGGGGTTTTCATCATCACCACCATCATCCACATTGGCACACGGCATGGCATCCGGGGTGGAATCATCATGGACCGGTGCATGTTGCTCCGTCGTACAGGGGTAATAGCCGTCCTACATTTGCAAACCTAAAAACAGGTACAACCGGTATCGGACGCCGTGGTACAGGTACTGCCAATGTCGTGGGTAGGGAAACTGCAAGGCTGCAGGACGATAATCGCAGAACAGGGGTACAACGCAATAATACTATAAATGTAGGCAGTAATGGCAGAACCGGTGTACGTCGCAGTACAAGCAGTGTGAATACAGACAATAAACAAAATACAGTACGTCGCAGTACAACTAATACAAAGAGTGAAAACCGCAGAACCGGTGTCAGTCGTTCCGAGAAAAAGAACAGTAATACATACGACCGTCCAAGTAGTACACGTAGCACATCGCGTTCATCGAGTGTAGGAAGAGATAATAACAAAAACTCTTTGAGTTCTGTTTCTCGCAGTAGTTCCCGCAGCAGTTCCCGCAGTAGTTCTTCTGTTTCACGTAGCAGTAATTCACGTAGCAGTTCGGGTGCTGTTTCCCGTGGTGGTTCCCGTGGCGGTCGACGATAATGGTTGAATGTTTAATAGAAAGGAGTATGATTATGAAAAGATATGCGTTCTTGTTGATGCTTTTTGCTGTGATTGGTGTAAATGCACAGAGTACATACGAAATGACAAGGTTAATGGATGACGACCTAACCGGTACAGCCCGCTTTGTTGGTATGGGTGGTTCAATGGGTGCTTTGGGTGCCGACATATCGGTTATGGGAACAAACCCTGCCGGAATAGCACTTTATCGTGGAAACGATATTGCAATATCTGCCGGTTTAAATACGATAGACAGCAAGGTGAACTATCTTGGTACAACTAATAAAAACAATAATACGTATGCCTCGTTCGATAATTTCGGTATTGTACTTGCAAACAACTTCTCCGATACCGGTCTGAAATATTTCAATATCGGTATAAATTATAGACGTCGTAATAACTTCTCAAAGGAGTTTGAAATGTCGGGAGCAGGCGGGTACAACGATTCCGAAGGGTGGGTACAGTTCTCACAAATGTATCAGATGCAGGAACTCTTCAACCTATCCGACTTCGACCCAATGGGAATAACATATAAGAACTACACCAATCTAAGAGATTTTTGGTTGCCTCTCTTGGGCTGCGATGGTGGTTTGCTCGATGAGAACGGCGCACCTCTTTACCTTCCCGATGCTGTTTGTTATTACTCCGAAGAGGATGGCGGTGTGAATGAGTTTGACTGTAATATATCTGTAAATATTGACGACCGTGTATATCTAGGTCTTACAATGGGTTTTTATGATGTGAATTATAACCGTTATTCCTACTATGGTGAGGATGATGCCGAGAGTGCTATATATACTCTTCATAATTGGTACGAGACACGAGGCTCGGGTTTCGATGTAAAGTTGGGTGCCATATTCCGTCCTTTCGAATCCTCTCCGTTTAAATTAGGAATTGCTATTCATTCACCTACATGGTATTCACTGACCGACCGTTCTTCGGCTTTGATAGAGGGACCTTATGACGACTTCTACATGGATACTCGTGATGCCGAAGCCTACGGAGACGACTATTACGTCGATTATCACTTCAGGACACCTTGGCGCTTTAATGCAAGTGCAAGTTATACCTTTGGTACTTTTCTTGCTCTGAATGCAGAATATGAGTTTGCCGATTATACCGATGTGGGCATGTCGTACTCGGGTGGTGGTGATATGGATGGTTTGGAAGAGGAGTTTGAAAGTAATATGTGCAATGTGAACACCTTCCGCATTGGTGCAGAACTGCGTCTTGACGACAATTTTAGTTTGCGTTGCGGATATAATTATATGTCGGCTCCATTCAAAAAGAGTGCAGCAAAGTATATGTTCTCTACAACAGATACCAATACGGAATATCAAAATTCATTCGACAGAAATATCGTAACATTGGGTATGGGTTATAACAGTGGTAACTTCTATATCGATGCGGCTTATAAACTCTCTATTCAGAACTCTGAGTTTTATCCATATTACGATTCCGAAATTGTGAATCCTGCAGCAAAGGTTGAAAATGTACGCAACCATTTTATGGTTACAATAGGCGGACGATTTTAATTACCTTTTTTGGTCACGGAACAGGTATATACCTGTATAAACATTGAATGTTCCAAACCCGTTCACTATCGAGAAGTTGGTTTTTCGGTAGGAATAGGTGTGGGACACCAATGATGCTCCGGCAAAATAACGTGCATTGTTGTAGAGCAGTGCTGCACGAAATATAAGGTCGAAATTGATATTCTTGATGAACTCTTTGTTAATCTCGAACTTAAAAGAGGTGTTCTTATATCCAATGGCTGGTGTGGCTGAGATATTAGCGAGGCAGTTCTTTGCAAATACCCAGTTGTAGGAGTAACCTAAATTTATACTGTAATCCTTGTATTTTACACTGTTTATCTTGAAGTCGGGGTTCATTGCCGAAAGAATCTCGTCGGAGAACATATTGTTGTTTATGTGAAACGCCTGTTCGGAGTAATTGAATCCAAGGATGAATGTTCCGCAACTTATGCGTTGGTTGGTTGTCTGGCTGTATGCCGCAGGGTACGAAAAGTGTTTATTGTTAAATATATAATATACATTTACTCCCTTCTGTGTAACGGATATTCCATTGAAATGGTTATTGCTTATGCGCAGGTCTTTTCCTGCTTCGTTCTTGAATCCCCCCAAACTTCTAATCTTGAATCCCTCATCTCTTTTTCTGTAAAAGATGTCGAACCCAACCTTCGAGGTATAAAAACTGAAATTCCAGTCGGCTTTAGTGTTATTCTTGTCCACATCGAAAGACCATCCGAAGAAAAGCCATTTCCAACCAATGTAGAACCCTAACTTATTGTTTATATCGGGTGAAAGGGTTATGCTCTGTTTGTTGTCGGGTGATGCAAAACGGTAATACTCATAGGCATTGGTGTATTGCGTCATGAGTGTGAGTTTGTACTTATTGGGTGTAATGTAAAGGCTGTCTCTCTTGTTAAGATGCTCCTCTATTATATTCTCCGCTTTCTTCATCTTTTCGTGTGTGTAGTCGATGATTCTTTCGGGGTGGTAGAATATGCTTGTGGAGTCTTTTTGTGCATTTGCATTTACCACGCATAACAGTACGGCAATAGTCGTAATGAACCTTATGATTATTTTATGTACATTGCCAACAGACATAATGCAATATTTGCAAAAAAACAGGTTAAATGATTTTTCCTAAAATCTTGTCCATAACCCAGTTTGTGGGTGTGGCACTTATACTGTCGCAGGTACACACCGTGGTATGTTGCAAATGTTCCACAATATTCTTTATGAGTGGTAACTGAACATATATGGGGTTGGGAACCTTGAACTCTTCTGTTCCATTTTCTCCGGTGAACTGTATAGGCTCAAAAGTGAATACCGAAAACTTAAGCGTTCCCTTACTGCCGAAAATTTCTATATGGTCCTCTTTTGCCAATTCATTCGCCACGAAACACCATGAACCCGAACCGGGTATGCCGGTCTCGAACTTAAAGCATGCACTTACAGTGTCCTCTGCTTTGTATAACCCACCGCGGTTGGCAGTGTATCCTTCTGCCTCCAAAATGCATCCGAACATCTCCTGTAACAGGTCCAACTGGTGTGGTGCAAGGTCGTAGAAGTAACCACCACCGGCAATGTCGGGTTGTACACGCCATGGCAGGTTGTCGCGGTTGTAGTCGAGGTCGCGCGGGGGAACAGCAAAACGTATCTGAACATTCAGAACCTTACCTAAACGAGGCAGTAACTCTTTTACCTTTAAAAAGTATGGTAGATATCTGCGATAATATGCAACAAAGCATGGTACTCCTGTTTCACGCGATATACGGTTTATGCGTGCGCAATCTTCGTAGTTGGCGGCAAGAGGTTTTTCTACATATACCGGTTTGCCGGCTTTCATTGCCATTATGGCGTACGTGGCATGTGATGAAGGTGGTGTTGCAATATACACTGCATTTACATCGGGGTCGTCCACCAACTCCTGTGCATCGGTGTACCAATGTGTAATGTTATGTCGTTTGGCATACTCCTTGGTCTTTTCTTTGTCTCGTCCCATAACAGCAACAACACTTGAACCTTTTACAAGGTTGAATGCCGGTCCGCTTTTCTTCTCTGTGGCTTCACCACAGCCTATAAATCCCCACTTTATATTTATGTTCATGGCTTTTAGTTGTAGAAATTCCACGAGAGTCCCAACCACAATGTTCCCGGTGCAAGAGGGTAGTGCGGAGCAAGGAAATAGTTCATTTTTCCTGTTCCTTCATTCACGTGGTAGTACATAACATAGAAACGTGTCTGTTTAAGTAAGAAATTTGCATACACATTTACAACAGGGTAGTTTCCTATCTCAATTTTGTCTGCCGGGTTCTGTTGACAGAACTGTCCCAGTTCGGGGGAGTAGTCGTTGGCATAGTACGATGTGAAGTAGCGTACATCGGCACCAAGTTCGGTGTTCAGAACCTTTGCTATCTTAAACTTCATATAGAAGTTGGCATATGCGTTTAGGTCGGGCAATGGCAGGACATTGTTGTTGCTTGTCTTTTGATACGTTAGTTCTGTATCCAAATGAAAGATACCGAGTTTGAAATCTTGATTAAGTGTTGCTGACAGTACTTGTATGTTATCACTCTCTTGTGCAACAGAAATCTTACTCAAATATCCGTTTCCGCTCTTATTGAGTATGCTGTTATTTGCCAAGTAGGTATAATTCTTTATATTCTCAACCCCAACTTTCAGTTTTGTACGCCACTTCTTAATACTGAATTCGCCACCTATACGTGTACGAAACTCCTTGTCGAGGTTGTTCTTGTCCCACCAATAATGTTCCGAGTGGAAATGGCGATAGAAGAACGATGGACGGTTATTCTTTATAAATGCATTGGCTTTGAACTGTACATCTTGTTTCAGCAGTCTGAAGTTTGCCTCTCCCGAACCTTCGATAAGGAAAGCACCAAGGTCCTCTCCCGATATTGCTGTCTCACCACGCAACTTGTACTTAAAATACTTACTACGGTTGCTCTCTATGATACCTCCTACCGCTAAGGTGTGCTCATTATACTTGCCTCGGTACTCCAAACCGTTAGATGTAGTATCGGGGATGGTGTATTTGTTGTAGTCGTACGATGCGTATGCTGTGATATTGGCTACAGCCCACTTGCTGAATCCTTCGCTCAACGATAGTGCCAAGGTGTTTTTTATTCCAAAATAGTTTATTTTGTTTATGGAGTCGTAGCGCAGAAAGTTCGATGCATAGTAGTCTGTCGGAGGATCGTAATTTATAAACTCGTGGCGGTTGGTTGTAAAGTCGGCAGTGTGTGTTATGCGTGCAACATTTATAAACCGTCTTTCGTATTCGGTGTTGTCCGACTTCTCCTCTCTCTTAATCTTTGCATCTATGCTGTCTGTAAGTTCCGCTACTATGGTGGAATCGGATGCAGTAAACTGTTGTCCTTTCTCTCTCTCTGTTATCAACCTTGTAATCTCACTTGTCAAACTGTCGCCCGAAAGGTCCTTGGCCACCTGTCGGTAGAAACCAAAGTTGTAGTTGTGAGTGAAATAGCCTGTGTATAACTCGTTTCTGTTCCATGTGCGGTCGAAGTGAACCGGAATGTCGGTTGTACCAAAGTTGCTGCTCGAACCATCGGTGTTTTCGGGGTTGGTAATATATTCGTCATTTACTATTCCGCCATTCTCTGTCAATTTCATGTGGTAGCGACTTGCCAATAGGTGGTAGTTGTATTTATCGCTCTTGTAGTACGAAAAAAGAGAGAAATTCATGTAGGCTGTCGATTGATTGTCGTACTGTCCTCTGCCATATAAATAATCGAACAAGAATCCAATACCGAATTTTTTTCCGGCATTCGATGCAAAATATACTCTTACTCTGTCGTCGCCTGTAACCTTGTCGCCCGATTCATTGTAACTGATGTTTGTGTATGGCGACTTAGTATCCATAAAAAAGAACTCTCCCGGACGTGTGAAAAAGTAATCGAAGGGGAGCATGAAATCGTACTTTGTGTCCGACGGACGGTTGAAGAATATACGCGATTGACGGGGTGTACCCATGTTGCCAAGGTAGTTATATTCTCCATTCATACCCTCGGACATGTGCCAATTCTGGTATAGGTGTTGCAACGTGTCGGCATTTACAGGTATTTGGTTGCCCATTAATTCATCTATGTGCCATTGACGAATATCCATGGGAACTACAATGTCGCCCGACTTTGTGGTGTCTCTTTGGTGGTGAAACGGGTTGAACACTTCGCCGCTTCCAAATCCTCCTGTACTACCACTGTTGCTTATGTTTGAACCCAAGGTGTTGAATCCTTGTGCGTTTAAACCAACAGGCAATACTATCAGTAAAAAGTATATGAGTATTCTGTTCATCTCGTTAAATAAATCGAAGAATGAATTCAATCATTTTAAATGACAAGGCAACTACTCCTGTGTAATAGAATAGTGCATTGTTATCTACCGTAAAATAGAATATAAGTGTTAAAACCGTACATACCAAGAATAGTATGTTCAGAATATATCTTATTTTATGTACTGTTCTCACGTTGTTTATTTTGATGAAAGTATACTTTTAAGTTCCTCTACAAGAGTGTTCTTCATGTCTATAGTCTTACGACGGAAGTTTCCGTTGTACTTTTTCAACTTTTTATCCTTGTTGAATGCAATATCGTCGGTAATCAACTCTTCGGCTTTATATTTCAGTCCGCCGTTGGGGTCCTCTTCGTCGTACCAATATGTTATGCGAGAGATATTCATGTTACATGCTCCCTCCTCGCATGTTATTGTAAGAAAATAGTATATTCTTGTTCTGTTCAGCACAAACAACTTTTTGGTAAAAACCAGATATTCCTCAACTTTTGCCTCCAGTATCGCCGGGTTACTGGTCTCGTAACGCTTTGCGCCAATAACAGTAGGTTTTACAAAACGTTTGCCGAACCATGCGTCAACTTTCTCTTTTATCTCCTCCTTACTCATTCCTGTTGCAGGGATGGTTTCGTTGAATGTAATACGTCCATTCTCATCTACCGGTACTGCACCAATCTGATACTGTGGCTCTACTATCTTATCTTTTTTCTTAAATAACTGTGCCGAAGCAGTGGTGGTTGCTATGAGCAAAAGCACCAAGGGGATAATCTTTTTCATATTTATATGTCAACTTCTATATCATTACTTTAAATTATGTTGCGAAGATAATATAAAACTACAAAGAAAACAAGTTAAATATTGTTTCTGAAATACGATAAATCATATTCTTTATCTGTGGTGTCATTTGCAAAAATATTTTTATCTATAGTGTGTTTGAGGGAAAATGTGTATCTTTGCGACAAGGTCGCGAATATAGACTGCACGACAATATGAAAAAGGCATTTAAATTATTCTGGATAAATTTGTTGGTGATGCTTGCCGTTGCTGTAGTATTACCTTTGATAGCATTATGGTATCTCGATGGTTATACCCGTCATGGAGAAAAACTCTCAGTCCCCGATATCTGTGGCATGCAAATAGAAGAGGCTGCCGATGTACTTAGAAAACATAATCTAGACTTCGAGATTGTAGACCATAAATATAAAAAGGGAGCAAAGACCGATGAAGTGCTTGAGCAACGTCCAAAAGCGCTCTCTCATGTTAAGACCGGCAGAAAAATCATGCTCACCATAAGTTCGAGCAATGAGCCTACCATGGCACTTCCCGAGGTTATAGATAACTGCTCTTTGCGCGAGGCCGAAGCGCGTCTGCGCGCTGCAGGGTTTAAACTAACTCCTTATAAAGAGGTCCCGGGTGAAAAAGATTGGGTGTATGCTCTGCTACATGGCAACGACTCTCTTAAAAATGGTATGTCCATACCCATAGGCTCTACTGTAACACTTGTCATCGGTAATGGCAAAGATGAAGAAAGTGCGAATGATGAACCTATAATAGATAATTCTTGGTTTGAGTGAGATGAGTGAGTTGGATTCTTTCTACCCCGACTTTGAAGATGCTCCCGATATCGATGAACTCTCCGATGCCGGTGAGGTGCAGATGCGCGAGATTCGTCTTATTGCCGACAAGGGACAATCGCCCATTCGCATAGATAAGTTTCTTATCGACCATTTGGCAAACACCTCGCGAAACAAAATTCAACAGGCTGCCGACGCCGGTTTTATTGCAGTGAATGGTAAGGTGGTAAAGAGTAATTACAAGGTTAAGCCTTGCGACGAAATTGTTATAACCTTCGATACTCCTGCATACGACAATACAATAACTCCCGAAGATATTCCTTTGGATGTAGTGTATGAAGATGATGTTATCATGGTGATAAATAAACCTGCCGGGCTTGTGGTGCATCCCGGGTGTGGTAATTATCATGGAACTTTGATAAAT
The DNA here is from genome assembly GCA_964512955.1 of uncultured Bacteroidaceae bacterium. Taxonomy (GTDB): domain Bacteria; phylum Bacteroidota; class Bacteroidia; order Bacteroidales; family Bacteroidaceae; genus HGM04593. Next base: position 6,813 of record CAZEKX010000028.1, on the reverse strand, counting down.
GCCATTGCATGGCATCTTAAGGATAACCCATCGTTCGACCCAAACGACCCGCAAGTGGGCTTGGTGCATAGAATTGATAAAAATACGTCGGGGTTGCTTGTGGTAGCAAAAACTGCTTATGCCAAGGCTTTTTTGGGGCAACAGTTTTTCAATAAGACAACAAAGAGAACTTATAATGCAGTGGTGTGGGGTAGTGTGAAAGATGATAGCGGTACCGTCGTTGGTAACATAACACGTAATCCACGCAATAGGTTGCAAATGTCTGTATCTGCCGATGATGCAGTGGGTAAGCATGCTGTAACACACTATAGGGTGTTGGAACGTCTTAGTTATGTTTCGTTGATTGAATGTAATCTTGAGACGGGGCGCACACACCAGATAAGGGTACACATGAAACACATAGGTCATACTCTTTTCAATGACGATGTTTACGGTGGCGACGAGATTCTAAAAGGGACCCATTTTAATAAGTATGCGCAATTTGTGAAAAACTGCTTTAAACTTTGTCCGCGACAAGCATTGCATGCCAAGACTTTAGGGTTTGTTCATCCCACAACAAAAGAGACTATGTTTTTCGATTCTGAACTGCCAACCGACTTTGTTGATATGCTCGAAGCATGGCGCAGATATTCTGTTGCCAGTGCCGGTTTTAATTCTTAACAATATTTGTTGTTGACGGCAAAAAGGATGAGTAGGTTTAATCGGTTCTTTTGAATCCGGTTCCGGTAAACTACTTTATTCGCAGGCTTTTCAGTTGCTCCATGTTTCCGTTGAATATGTTTATATCTACATTGGTTTCTATTCCAGGAACAGAACCCATGTCGGAGCATTGCCACATAAGCCATTCAATCTCTTCGTCGAGTTCCGAAACATAGTAGTGGGCTATCCACAATGGGTATTTGTTGAAAAAGGATTCGGAAAGATAACGCTCCTTGAATTTTTTATATGAATAAATAATAGGTCTTACACCGTAATGCTCCTCTATTTTTGATATAAAAATCTTTAATTCCTGTAAAAAACGTGTCTTGTCTTTAGGACGTTCTTCGACATCAATCACCGGTGGCAAGTCTCCTTTGTTCAGTTTTACTGTCTTTATATACATTTCGGCTTGTGCCATGCCGGTCGATTGTGTTCCGAAATAGTGATATGCTCCACGTATGAAACCCTGTTTCCCTGCCTCTTCGAAGTTGGTCTTGAAGTTGGCGTCGGTAAAGTCGCTACCCTCTGTTGCTTTTATGAATACAAAAGATACCGGTGCTTCTTTGGGCATCTCTCTCTTCAAACGTTTCCAATCTATTGTTCCTTGGTGGCGTGATACATCAATGCCATATACCGAATATCCTAACGGCAGGCATATCTCGTAGTGTCGTTGTCCGTAGCATGGACGAAAACGGTATAAGTATGGGCGGAAGTATATGTAGTATGCCACCGCAAGAAAAAAAGCCGATAACAATGCCGCACAAATTACATAAATCCAATGCGGCATGTTACCTCTTTTCTTTTTGCGAGATGATGACCGGCGGACGGAAGAAAAATTCTGCCCGCCGGTCTTCTTCTTTATCTCTTTTACTTCTGCCATTGCGGCTTGGTCAATTACTTCTGTTGCTCGAGGGCAAGTGTAATAGTGGTTTGGTCGCAAACCTCTGTAGGACCAAAGTACTGTATGGGACCGGGATATACATAGCATGTCTCGTTTGCCCATTCGTCTCTCTTAGACGCAAATGTCTTGAAGGGAGCACCGTTAAGGTCTACCAATGCCTTCTGTATAACGGGTTTCATTTCACCATGACGACGCTCCATGTTCATCATCATTGTGATAGGTATACCACCTGCAACCCATTCTGCAGCAGGTGCAGTGGTGTTGCGTACCGATGACATGTAACCTGTTTTGCCCGATGCAATGAGTTGCGATGCAGTGTAGCCCAATGCATAGCAGTAGTCGGCGTCGTAGTTAGAGGGAGCCGCACAACGTCCTTCGTAACCAAAGAAGTGGTGCTGTGCATTGAATTTGCCTGTGTATTTGCCCTCTGCCTTCCATGCAGCCAATTTGTTCGCTACCATCTCTGACAGCAATTTCTCGGTCTCAATGAGTGATACCTGTACGTTGCCGTGGGGGTCGCGTTCCATTGTCAACTGACGTGCAACGCCCAAGGGGAGGCTGGCATAAACATCGGAGTTTGCCTTAGAAAGGTTCTTTATAATATATTCGCGTTGCTCCTCGGGTGCAACAGCAGCATACTCGTCGGCTTTGAGTGCCAACAGGTCGTTCAACTCGGCAATGAGCGATTTCATTGCAGGGATAAACTCAATGAGACCCTCGGGGATAAGAACGGTACCGAAATTATTACCTGCTGCAGCGCGGTTGGCAACAGCCTGAGCAATAGATGTTACAATGTCGTCGAGTGAGAGAGCCTTCTCCTGTACCTCCTCTGAGATAATACAGATGTTAGGCTGTGTCTGCAATGCGCACTCCAAAGCGATATGCGATGCAGAACGACCCATCAATTTGATAAAGTGCCAGTATTTACGTGCAGAGTTGCAGTCGCGCTGAATGTTTCCGATTACCTCTGAATAAACTTTACATGCAGTGTCGAAACCGAACGATGTTTCAATGTAAGCATTCTTCAAGTCGCCATCAATAGTCTTGGGGCAACCAATAACCTGTACACCGGTGTTCTTTGCCGCATAGTACTCAGCAAGAACGCAAGCGTTAGTATTGGAGTCATCACCACCAATAATTACAAGAGCCTTAATGTTCAACTCTTTAATAATTTCGAGACCCTTCTCGAACTGGTCCTCTTTCTCCAATTTGGTACGTCCGGAACCAATGATGTCGAAACCACCGGTATTACGGTATTGGTCGATGATCTCCGATGTAATCTCCATGTATTTGTGATCTACCAAACCACCGGGACCCATAAGGAAACCGTAGAGACGGCTGTCGGCGTTTAGTTTCTTAACACCGTCGAAAAGACCTGCAATGACATTGTGTCCACCGGGAGCCTGACCACCCGAAAGAATTACACCAATGTTAATAGCAGGGTACTTCTGTACATCGCCACCTTTCTCGAATGTAACGATAGGCAAACCATAAGTGTTGGGGAACATGGCTTTGATAGCCTCTCGGTCGGCAACAGATTCTGTTGCAGCACCCTCACAAATTCTCACAACCTCTTTCAAAGACTGAGGTAACTTGGGCTGGTAAGCAGCCCTTGCTTGTTGCAATGCGCTGATTTTCATTTTTAATATAAATAAAATGGATTAAAAATAATCTATAAATGCGGGAAGTTGTAAACAGTACTGTTTGTACACATTCTGCATAACTCCCCTAATTATTGGCAAATTTCGCTTTTTTTTGTGAATTGTAAAAGTCATTTCTGCTTTTTCTACACAAATTCGTGCAATTATTTATCTTTTTTGTTTCTATGGAAATTTAATGTTGTTTTTTAAAACAAAAAACAGTACCTTTACAGAACTAATTTATAAAAACTATGGCAAGTAGAAAAGATTTAAAAAAGGTAATCGCTTTTATTGCGGATGAGTTGGCAACCGAGGCTTTCTATCTCTCTTATAATTCAAAGGCAGAGACTGCGACTTGGGTTGAATTGTTCAATAAGATATTTACTCTTCAGAACGAGTATATTGCACGTGTTAGCCATGCCGAGCCCGGAATGCCGGCAAGCAAATATTTTGCTGCTCTTTGTATCTCTTTTAACGAAGAGGCTAAAGCAATTCTCGACGAGATACACAAACTCTCCGAGGATAAATAATCCCTTATGGGCATGATTAAAAAACGGCTTTTAATATTTTTAGGTTGTTTTTTATTTGTTATGGTTTTATCGGCACAAAATGTCGATAAAACTGTTATACGTGATATCGAAAACTATTTTCTTAATTATAAATCGAAGGATATCACGCATAAGAGTTGTCGTTTGGAACGCAAACGAAATAATATTATTCTGAATCGCAAGGCGCGCAAACTCACTATTTTTGCCAATAAGAACTTTGCAGTACAGATATTTACTCCGGAATTGGTAAAGAGCATATACTCCGATTTGCGTGAGTTGTTGCCAAAATCTCTCAGGAACTATAAAATTGAGGTTATTGCCGACCGCAAGCCTATCGATGAACTTGTCCCCGGTATAATGCTTGACAAGGAAACTTATGGCAATAGGACGTGGGGTAACATTGAATACAAAGGAGAGCCCTGGGTGGTTAATGTTTCAAAACCGTATATCCCGGAACGGGGGTTGCATGGACGCCATCTGGCTGTGTGGCAGAGTCATGGAAGGGTCTTTGCCAACGATAAATCTTCGTGGCAGTGGCAACGTCCGGCACTCTATTGTACAACTGAAGACCTTTTCACACAATCGATAGTTGTTCCGTTCTTAATTCCTATGCTTGAGAATGCCGGTGCTTTGGTATATACTCCCAGGGAACGCGATTGGCAACCCAACAGTGTTATTGTCGATAATGATATGGTCTTTGGCTCATCGCAATATCTCGAAGGACGTGATAAACGTAAACAATGGGATGTTGTATCGGGTGGTTATATGCCACGTGAGGGCTTCTTTGTCGATGGAGAGAATCCTTTTACCGAGGGTACATCGCGTTCAGTTCCATCTACGGCAGGTAAGAGAACGGCTACAGCCTTGGCTAAGTGGCAACCCGATATACCGGCAAACGGTAGATATGCAGTGTATGTTTCTTATAAAACTCTTGACGGGGCAGTACCTGACGCTCGTTACTCTGTGTTGCATAGTGGTGGTGTTACCGAATTTCGTGTAAATCAACAGATGGCAGGTGGTACATGGGTCTATCTTGGTACGTTTCATTTTAAGAAGGGGACTCACGAAGAGCAGGGTGTAAAACTGACAAATGTGAGTGATTATGACGGTGTGGTGAGTGCCGATGCTGTACGTTTTGGTGGTGGTATGGGCGTTGTTGCACGTGGCGACTCTATTCCACGAACAAGTGGTTTGCCTCGTTATCTCGAGGGTGCACGTTATGCTTTGCAATGGGGTGGCTTTCCGTACGAGGTCTATTCTCCAAGCGAAGGAGAGAGAGATTATAACGACGATATTAATTGTCGTTCACATGCGATAAATCATCTTACAGGTGGCTCTATTTTTAATCCCGATACAACAGGACTTGGGGTACCTGTGGAAATGACCTTTGGATTTCATTCCGACGCCGGTATTTCCAAGGAGGACTCTTTGATAGGCTCATTAGGTATTGTAACTACGGAATATAATGGCGATACTATTGCGACCGGATTGTCGCGTTATGTTTCACGCGACATTGTAAGTACAGTTTTGCAAACCGTTAAACATGATGTTGAAGAACGTTTTGGTATTAAATGGGCTTGTCGCGGAATTCTGGATCGCAGTTATAGTGAATCTCGTTTGCCTGTGGTTCCAGCAATGATATTTGAATCTTTGTCGCATCAGAACTTTAAGGATATGCTCTATGGCTTCAATCCCGACTTTAAATTTACTGTGGCAAGAGCAGTGTATAAGGCAGTTCTAAAACAGAATGCTTTCTTGCATGGTCGCGACTACGCTGTTCAACCGCTTCCCATAAAGAATTTCTCTATTACTTTTGGAGACAAAGAAAACAGTGTTGCTGTGTTATCGTGGAAAGAGGTTGTCGATTCTTTGGAACCTACTGCTACACCCGAAAAATATGTCGTTTATACACGTGTGAACGATGGTGGTTTCGATAACGGGCGCATAGTTGATGGCACAAGTTGTTTTATTAAACTTGTAAAAGGTGTGCAGTATGGCTTTAAAGTTGCAGCTGTGAATAGTGGAGGTGAAAGTTTACCGTCGGAAGTACTTTCGGTGTACTCTGCCGACGATTCCAAAGGAAATGTCATGATTGTGAACGGTTTTCACCGTTTGAGTGCCCCCGATGCAGTAAATACTGCCTCTAAGGCAGGCTTCGACATTGATGCCGATCCAGGTGTCTCATATATACATACTCCGGAGTTCTGTGGACGACAACTCGACTATGAACGTAGTAATATAGGTTATGAAGATGGTTTAGGACTTAGCGGAAACGATTTCGAGGGTATGCTTGTCGCAGGAAATTCTTTCGATTATCCTTATCTGCATGGAAAAGCATTGGCAGCAAACGGCTTTTCCTATGTATCGTGTAGCAGTGAGGCTGTTATGGATGGCTTACTCTCCTTGTCGGGATACGACGCGGTAGATATTATACTTGGGGCAGAAAAGCAGGGTGGCAGTGGTACATTATTGGGATATGACAGGTCATTTAAAACGTTTCCGGTGGAATTGCAAAAGGCGGTTTCTGATTACTGCAAGGGAGGTGGACGGCTCTTTGTGAGTGGTGCTTATATTGCAAGTGATATGTATAAGAATGAGTCTGATAGGGAGTTTATACGCAATATGCTTAAGTTTGATTATGGCGGTTCGGTGTTTAATACTGCCGAAAATGTTATATTTGGCTCAAACTTACGTATGGAGATATATCGTGCAGTGAATGAGTATAGTTATGCAGTTGCCTCTCCTGATATCCTGGTACCGGTGGGCAAAGCATTTGTCTCATTTGTTTATAATGGCTGTAAAGAGAGTGCCGGTGTGGCTTATGCCGATGACAATTATCGCGTATTGTCGACAAGTTTTCCTTTTGAAAGTATTGTAAGTGAGCAGCAACGCAATCAAATAATGGGTGCTGTAATGCGTTTTCTGCTTAATAAATAAAGGCTTATATTAATAAAAAATAGAGATTGAATTTTTGAAGTGAACCCCAAAAGTTAGACAAAAAACTTTTGGGGTTTATTTTATGCGT
>CAZEKX010000027.1:0-24996 GCA_964512955.1 uncultured Bacteroidaceae bacterium | reverse complement strand
ACGCCCATGCGCAAAGTTTTTCGTTTCCTTTTTTAAAAAAGGAAAGACAAAAGACATAAAGTTTAAAGAAAGAACAACTCTTTGGATTCCGAGGCATTAAAGGAGAGAACTACCTTATTCTACTATGGAGAAAAATGGTTTTAAAAGAGAAAACTACCTAATTATTTCATACCGAGTACAAAGTAAAACCACCTAATATCATCACATCATTTTTCTACACACAAGCCATAATCTTCTTCAAATACTTCCACCGTAGAAACAAAATAAAAACAATAGATAAATTATAAAAAAACTTTTTAACATAAACTAATTGATTTATTTTCGTGTAATTATAGAAAATTTATTATCTTCGCAGATGAATCTCTTTTAAGCAAGTAAAAGGTTAAAAAGAGACATAAAAACACCTAAAACAGAATACCTCTAAAACAAAAAGTATGGAAAGAACACTTATTCTTATAAAGCCCAACGCCATACAGCGCGGGTTGATGGGTGATATCATCACACGTTTCGAACGTAAAGGACTACGCATTGTAGGTATTAAAATGATGTACTTTGGTGATGAAATTTTGAGAGAGCACTATGCTCACTTGGTTGAACGTCCCTTCTTCCCTTATCTGAAGGCTTCTATGCAGGTTGCTCCTCTTGTGGCTTGTTGTCTGGAGGGTGCCGAGGCTGTTGATACTGTACGCCTCATGGTTGGTGCAACAAACTCTCGTAAGGCGTTGCCGGGAACTATTCGTGGCGACTTCTCTATGAGTGGTGAGCAAAATGTCGTACATGCTTCCGACTCTGTGGAGAATGCTCTTGTAGAGATTAAACGTTTCTTTAAAGAGGAAGAGTTGTTCGACTACGAGTCTGCTGTAACTCAATTTGAATATGGTGGTGAGGAGAGTCTCAAATATAAATAATAAACAACTATAGAAACATTTAAAAAGTATAGAAAATTGAAAACACTATTCCGTCCTTTTACTATCATAACATTTTTATTATCATCTCTAACATGTAATTCGGTTGCACAGGATTTGCTGGCTAAGCAGGCACCTCTCGACCGACAGATGCAACTTGTCGATTCAATAGCACTGCGTGCGATGTTGCTTAATGAGTCGTACCTTTTCCCTGCCGAGGAACTATATCCCGAATGGGATAATGATTCCAAGGTACACTATACGGCTGAGATGCCCGACTCGTTGCGTGTAGACTTGCGTGGCTTTGTGATGCCTACAAAGAATACAAAGATTACCGACATCTTTGGTTATCGTAGACGTCGTGGTCGTGTACATAATGGTTTGGATATAAAGGTACAGAAAGGTGATACCATATATTCCGCTTTCGATGGCAAGGTGCGTAGGTTAGATTACCAACGTCGTGGATATGGGCACTATGTTGTTATACGTCATAACAACGGGTTAGAGACAGTGTATGCTCACCTGTCCAAGAAGTTGGTTAAGGAGAATCAGAATGTTAAGGCCGGCGATCCCATTGGTTTGGGTGGTAACTCGGGACGTAGTACAGGTGCGCATTTGCATTTTGAGACTCTGATATGTGGTAAATCCATAAATCCTGCTCTTATGTTCGATTTTGAGAAACAGGATGTTACCGGTGATTTCTATGTATATCGCAAGAATAAGTATCAGACTATCGACAAGAAGACGGGTAAGATTATTGAGACCGATGAACCGCTCTATCATAAGGTGCGTAGTGGTGAAAGCCTCTCGGTTATTGCACGTAAGTGTGGAGTGAGTGTGAATACGCTATATCGATTGAACAATATGAGTTCCCGCTCGGTGATTCGTCCCGGTCAGAGAATAAGATACAGATAAAAATAAAAACAGGTCATTGACCTGTTTTTATTTTTATAATGAACAGAAGAACGTTACAAGAAACGGGACACAAAAATCCACTACAAAACCGTGGAAAATAGACAAAACAACAAACTCCTTGCCCGAGAAACGGGTAATTACCGGTAGGGTCGTATCCATGCTGGTGGCACCGCCCGAAGATATGGGTGCCAGTCTTCCAAACCATCGAACCAGGAGAGGGGTACAAAGTAACGTGGTCAATTCTCGTGATATATTCGAAAGCAGGGCTATGGTCCCAAGTTCTGCACCCTTGTATTGCGTTATAAAGATACTCGAAAGAGAATAATAGGCAAATCCCGACCCTACTGCCATGCACTCGGGAAGAGTGCGGTGTGGTAGTGCCAATGCTCCTATTGCGGCTCCTGCCAATGTACCAAGGATAGTAAACAAGGGAAGAGTAGCCAATACAGGGTTTAGTGTACGAAAACTGTTTATCATTTGTGGGTCGTGCCCCAGTCCCAGCCCCACACAGAACATTAAAGCGCATAAGACATAGAGGCTTGTATCTCCTGTAAACCACTCGGCAGGCAGTATATTGAAAATGCCACACGCTATACCTAAAACAAAAAATATGACAATGATTATACTACCTCTCATGTCTCTCTCTTTTATATAGGAAGTACCATAATCCCCATGAGGCAATGCAACTGCCCAATACACATAATGTGGCTATGAAAAGGGCTTCGAGACCCAGTGTCGGCAGGCTTTGTATCACTTTGTTGTTATGTCCCACCTCCACACCAAGAATAAATAGCAGTAACCAAATAAGTACAGTGATAATCCCGGGTGTGGCATATAATTTTCTACCTCGTAAAAGAATACCTGTCATTACGCCTAATAACATTATACCTATAACTATGAACATCCTCCTGAGTTTTTATATAAGAACAAGGATTATACAAAAAAGTTTCATGGTGATAGCCACCATGAAACTTTTTTGTATCTATATATAGGTTCTATGTATTACTTCACCAAAACCTTCTTACCGTTTATAATATATATACCCGGTTTGGTTATTTCGCTTATACTGCGTCCCATAAGGTCGTATATAACACTCTGCTCCTTGCTGTTGTCGGGAATAGTATTTATGCCGGTAGAAGCCTCGAACTTGGCAATATATTCTGCGGCATCCTGTACAACGATGGTGTATGTGGTACTTGTACTTTTTACCTCATTGCCAATGTACCAACCAATAAATGTACTGCCATCGGCTGGTGTCGCCTTTAGGGTTACCTCTTCACCCTTGTGTAACTCTGCTGATAGGGCTGCGGTGTTTCCAATCTGCACGTTGCCACCCTCTTCTGCCTGAACAGACAGAGTAACTTTGCTGTTACCGCCTACTACTCCGAACTTTGTTTTGTAGGTCTGTGCTTTTGTTACAGTAAAGGTGTATGTTGCCTTGTTCGACAGAATCTCATCTTTCTCGTTGTACCAGTAGTAGAACTCCTTGTCGTCACTTTCCGGAACGGCTCTAATAGTAACCTTAGTTCCCGGTTCCACTGTTAGTGAGGATACAAAGTATGTACCACTCTCGCCAACGTAAAGGAAACCACCTAAACGGTTGAACTTAATGGTAATCTTCTCTTCCGACTTCTTGAAGTTTGCTATATAATCACTATCGGTGGTAGGTGTTGTAACGTATGTCGCATTGTTGCTTATCACCTCGGTGCCTATGCTCCAACTGACAAACTCGTAGCCTGCAACAGGTGTCGCAACCAGCGTAACAGGTGTACCCTCGTATATGGAAGACGATGCAGAGCCATTGACCGTTGCACTGCCCATTGAGGTGTCGGCACTTGTTGCTGTAACAGTATATTTCGTTTTTTCTTCGAAATGTGCAACAAACTCAATGTTGCCTGTTATTGTTGCTGTATATGGGTTCTCTGTACTTATAAAGTTAATGCCGTCGTTGCTCCAACCAATGAACTTGTAGTTAGTTGCAGGTGTTGCAGTAAGAGTTACACTGCTTCCCGATGATACCGTTTCGGCACTTGCTGTTGCAGTGCCACCGTATGCTGTTGATGGAGTTGTCATTGACGATACTGTAACATTACATTTAGTGCTTTCTGTGGCAAACACAGCCTTGTAGGTAACATCGCTGTTTATTGTAACTGTTAAACTGTTCTCGGAACTTACTCTGTTGCCGTTGGAGTCGTCCCATCCCAGGAACTCATATCCGCTGTTTGCTGTAGCACTGAGTGTAACAACAGTTCCCGGTTGTACCTCTTTTGTTGCGATATCCTCACCATCTATGGTTACGCTTCCTGCAATAACCTCCGAAGTCTCCACCGAGACAGAGTATGCCTTGTCGGGTGCAAGGAAATAGACAAAATGAGCCTTTTTGGTGTTCTCGTTTTGAGTATAATCGTTACCGGTGTCTGCAACCATCGACGATAGAAGGAAATAACCGTTGCAACTGCCATTCCAGCCCCAGTTAAAATGGAAATAATCTTTGTCGGTATAACCATCCAGTACAAATGCGTGGCGTGAGTCGCCGGTGGAGTTGTTCGATGCGCAATATACCATAGGGCGGTTGGCGTCGAGTTCCTCCTTGAGGCGAGTTGTCCAATCCTCGTCCGATATATCCATTCTTTGTGCATGATTCTCAATGTATCCCCAGAACGAATTCAGTTTGCCTTTCAGTTCTTCGACTCCGGTGCTGCCTGTACCATACGACACCATGAATACATGCCCCAATTGTAACATAAGTGCCGAAATCTCTTTGCCCTGTTCATCGTTGGGATTGTTCAATGGCATGTTACTCCAATTATATGTGTAATCCTTCTCGGCAATAATGTCGGGGTAGGTGTACATGTTGTATATCTTCTTTGCAGGTGATGCCGGCCATTCGTGGTGACGCATGACAATTGCAAACGCTGTAGGTATGCAGCCGGTAGCGCATATAACGTTCGAATCGTTTGTGGTCAACTGGTTGTAGGGGTGTCCTTGTCCCCAATTGGCAGTTTCAATAAGTTTTACAACATTCCCTATCTCTGTCTCAGGTGCTGCTGCACGTGTCTGTGTGTTGTTTGTTCTGTTTGCACGTGCCATCGATATCTCATTGTCTATCTCATTAAGGTAATCGATCATTCCCAACGGTAAATCCTCGGTTGATGCAATGCTGCTCTCTAATGAATAACCTATGATGGGTGTTTGGCACTGTTCACCCGAAACAATCACAAAACCGGTGCCGCTCTCAGGCGTAAAAACATGGTAGGTTGGGGCACTTGTGCTACGTGTCTGTGTGCCAATAGTATTACTGTCCCACGCTTTTGTCAGTTGAGGTATGGCACTACGTGTGTTCGTTCCTGCCTTTGAGAAAAATCTGTCGGCAATCTCCAATGCCTCACCTTCTGTAATTACCTGTGCCTGTATGTTCAAGCACACAACCATTGATGCAATGAGCAAAATGGCTTTTGATGTCAGTCTCATGGTATTTTCTATTTAATGAATATTAGAAACAAATAGTGTTCAATGCTTTGTCTACAACCATTCCATCAACAATGTTAAGGTTGAATTTTACATTACGTTTAGCCTTTAATGTAATCTTCATTAACTCAACATTACCGTCTATTGTAGGCTGTTCGCCGATATTTACAAGAGTGGGGTAAACAGCGGTTGTGCCGTTGCCATGCAAACGGTTCTTGCTCAAATTCTGCATCTGTGCGGTGCTTACAGTCTCAACCCCTACGTATTCATACATATTGGCATCATAGGGTAGAGCAAAACTCAATGCATTCACATGTTGCATGTTCTCTCCGTTTACAGTGATGACAACCTCTTCGCCTGCTTTATAACTCATTTTGTCCGATAAAATAGTTACTTTTCCTGCAACAGATGCTTCATTTGCATTTACACCGTCGTTCAACTTTGTGGTAACATTAGAAATGTCGTAAGCATCAATCAAGCCATTGCCGTTGAGGTCGCCAATGCTTATATACTCAAAGTCATTGTCGCTACTACGCAAGCCTGTATAGTTCATGTACGATGTAAGGTCGTTGTCGTCAATCTTTTTATCTTTGTTAATATCACCCGAAATGTATGTCTCTGTTCCGGGTTCTTTAAATATGTACATTTCGCGACCGGAACCAAAGTTTCCTACAGCCTTTGTTACGCTTATCTTTATATAACGTGCTTGAGGCTTGTTATCGAATGTGTAAATCTTTGTTTCAGGGGTTCTATCCCATGAAATGGGCGATGCATCACTCCAATCATTCTTGTACTTGCCGTACTGTATTGTTGCCTCGAGTATGGTTCCGTTGCCACCATCCTCGCGACCCAAATAGTGTAGTTTGTCGAGTGTGTTCAATCCGCCTAAATCTATTATCATATCGAACGGTACGGCACTCTCGCCATAAATGGTGTGCCAAATGTTGCCCTCCTCAAAGTCGAAGAGACGGTTTGTTCCCTGTCCGCCTTGGTTCTTACATGTTGTTGTGGCTGTTACACCGGTAAGGGCAAACTCAAGAGGATTACTCTTGGTTCTTGTCTTTACCTCGGCCCATTCCGAAACTCCGCTTTTGTTTACTGCACGTACATTGAATGTATAATCGGTTTCGGGTGTAAGGTCCTCGAACAACAGTTCGTTATTCTTTATTGTGGTGTATATACGGTCGTTGAACATAATCTCGTAATAGTCGGCATTGGCAACTTTGTCCCATGTGGGAGTAATTGTGTATGCCTGACAATTCTCGTCGGTAATTGTTGCTACAGGAGCCTCCAATGCACCCTCTTGTACAAGGTGTGTGTTAGGTGTTTCGAATGTGTAACCTTTTATTGCCAGAGTGATAGACGATGCTGTTACGTCCATCATTTCGGTCTTAACCAGTAACTGTGGGTTCTTTGTTATTTCTACCTTTTCGAACTCACTTCCCGGTGTTGCAAAACGGTTCAGAGATGGTTTACGGTCGTAATAATATACGTTTACATTATTGTTAAACTCCTCGATAGAACCAACCTCTTTGAGTTTAATACTCTTCTTGCCAATCTTTGCCGAAACATTTTTTGGCATTGCGCTTACATTCACGCGGAATAATGTCAGTCTCTCTTTCTCGAAATTGTTGAAATTACCCTCTGTGGGATTAACAGTTATTATTACGTTGCCTTTATTGTCGCAATTGCTCTCTATGAGCGTTGTGGCATATTCTCCACACTTATACAACTCTGTTACACCGTCATCTTCGTATTCTGTGAAAGATGTGTTTCCGTAAGGATATAACTCATATATGCGAAGCGATCTGTCGATATTTCCCGGTGTATTATGTGCCTGTAGCATGGGGATTATTGCACCAGCCTTTACAAATACAGGCAGTTTCCACAAAGGTGCATCGAAATTGTTGAGTATTCTGCCACCATCATATTTCTCACCACTGAACCAGTCGATCCATGTACCTTGTGGCAGGTATATACCATTGCGAATGTCGTTACCCTCTTTGTCCATCGCTGTTTCTTGATAGATAGGTGCAATGAGCAGGTAAGGACCGTAAAGATACTGATAACGTGTTGCACTGCCAAGAGTGTATTCGTTCTCCTCTTCGAGGAACATGGCACGTATCATAGGTTTGCCATCGACCGCCTCATGTGCTATGCTGTATGCGTATGGCATGAGTTCCGATTTCATCTTCAAATACATACGGTTTATGGATGTTGCCGGCTCACCCAATGCGTGTGGGTACTTTGCGTTTGCACCCCAACCATCCATGTTCAGTTCCATGGGGGTATATGTCTTCCATTGGTAGTCACGAATGTTTACTTGCAAGTGATTACCGCCAAATATACCATCCATGTCGGATGTAATATTTGGTTGTCCCGAAAGTCCCGAACCAATGTATGTCGGTATGTGGAAACGTATATACTCCCATTCACCACCTGTTTGGTCGCCTGTCCATATTGTGGCATAACGCTGTGTGCCTGCCCAACCGTCGAGTGAAATTATAAAGGGACGCGCATTGTTTCCATAGTATGTCATAATTTGTGCAGCATCGGTTACTCCGTTAAGACCAAAGGAATAACCCGCACCAACCCATGCAACGTCAGTTTTCAATACACGTACACCAGCATCACGTACTTCGCCAATAAGGTCGCGTTGCAACAGTGCAGGAACACCTTCGCGTGGGTGTAGGTTCGATTCGGTCCATAAGCCAATCTCTATACCTTGTTCACGTGCATAATCTCCAAACATTTTAAGGTTCTGTATGTTGCCTTCGAGAGTTTCGGTTTGTCCATAGCCTGCTCCATAGCCGTCGTTGGGGAGAATCCAGCCAATGGGCATATCGTGTGTTGCATAGCGATCTACAACGGCACGTGCCGAAAACTGGTAATTGCTCTTTTCGCCATTAAGTGTCTCCTGTATACCTCCGTTGTTGTTTTGGCTTTCGCGATAGAGTTTGCCATCTTCGAACATAACACCTCTGCCATCGGTGCTCTCTTTCCAGTAATCGCGGTTATATGCATTCAAGTGTCCTTCGTAGAAGCCAAACCAAGGGATAAGTACAGGATTACCTGTTAATTGGTAAAAGTCGTTGAGTAGGGCTATACCGTCGTTGTTCACCATGAAGAATATGTCTAAGTAGTCGGTGTCATGTGAAAGTATAACCTTGTCATTTTCTTCGGCACCAAAATTGTATGTTCCTTTGTTGAATGTATGCCACATGAAACCATAACCTCCTGTAGACCAAAAGAATGGAGCCGGTGATGCTACACCACCGTCGGTCCAACTGTTTTGGTTCTCAATGGCAATAACACGTCCCTTATGCGAGAAACGTCCATTCTGAACACCACCGCCATAGTAATACTCTTCGGGGGTTGCGGCAAGTGTCATAGTAGTCTTGCTCTTCTTGAATTCTGTGGGAGCAATCTCGCTTATAACTTTCTTGTTCTTTACAAGGTCTGTAACGGCAATTGTACCATTCTTTTTACACACCTCCACCTCAATCTTCCCGGTTGTAACAATATATTTATCACTTTCTTCGGTTACAGATAGTGCAGAAACAGTTCTTCGGGGGTTGTCTACTAAAATCTGAGCCTCCGGGTAGGCAGGCGTGGGAGGTGCCGGGTTGCGTATTATGCCACCGTTGTCATCGCGAAACATTCTGAATATGTTGTCGCCATAGAAGTCGATGGTTATACGACGGTTGCCGTCGAGTTTTACCTCAACTGTTGTGGGATTAATCTGGTTAATGTAACTCTCGCCAGATGCGTTTGTCGCACCGGTAGTTGGTGCAAACATGAACAGCAATGCTGTTGCAATAAATGCTGTTCTGATGTAGTGAAAAAGGTTCATTTTCATATCTTCTGTATTTTATGTAAATTATTATTGCTTATTGAATAGACCAATTGACAAAGTTATGTATTTTTAACGACTTTACGAAAGGGAAATTCTTTTTTTTGTATCTTCGCGCACAAATTGAATAAGCAACAGGAACTTTATATGATATATCCGCGTAATTTCGAGAAAAAGATAGAGTTTGATACTATACGTACTATGCTTAAAGAGGAGTGTCTTTGTGCGTTGGGACGTGAGCGTGTCGATGATATGCAATTCCTCACCGACTACGATGTCGTATCGACACAATTGAGCGAAACCGATGAGTTTGTACGTGTATTACGCGAGGAGCAAAACTTCTCTTGTGATTTCTTTTTCGATGTACGTGAACCACTGCTACGTATACGCATAGAGGGTATGTATATGGTAGAAGAGGAACTGTTTGCTTTGCGTCGCTCACTCGATACCATTGGCCACATATTACAAGTGTTGCGTAAACAAAACGGAACCGACGAGTCGGACGAAAATGCTTTGTATCCACATTTGTATGCTCTTACAGCAGGTGTAGAGTCATTCCAACAGGTTATACGCTCAATAGACGCTATTGTCGATAAATTCGGTCATATAAAAGATAGTGCGTCGCCTGCACTTGCTCGAATACGTGGCGAGTTGGTACGTACCTCTAATGGTATATCACGTACTCTTAACAACATACTGCATAGGGCGCAAGCCGATGGACTTGTGGAAAAAGATGCATCACCCACATTGCGTGACGGACGTCTGGTTATTCCGGTTGCTCCTGCCTTAAAACGTAAAATGGGCGGTATAGTGCACGATGAATCGGCAAGTGGAAAAACTGTATATATAGAACCTGCCGAGGTGGTTGAGGCAAACAATCGTATACGGGAACTCGAAGCAGAAGAGAAACGTGAGGTAATTGCAATACTCACAAACTTTTCCGATGAACTTCGTCCTTATATACCACAACTGTTGCAGGCATACGATTTTCTCGGTAAAATGGACTTTATTCGTGCAAAAGCGCGCCTTGCCGAACGTTTCGGGGCTATAAAGCCATCTTTGGGAAAACATCCAATGATGGATTGGGGAGCAGCTGTTCATCCTCTTCTTGAATTATCGTTGCGCAGGCATGGACGTAAAATGTCGCCTCTTGATATACAACTTGACAAAGAACGACGTATTCTGCTTATTTCGGGTCCCAATGCCGGTGGTAAATCGGTGTGCCTTAAAACTGCAGGTCTGTTGCAGTATATGTTACAGTGCGGTATGCTTGTTCCGCTTCATGAACGCAGTCGTGCCGGTATGTTCAAAAGTATATTTATAGATATCGGTGATGAACAAAGTATTGAAGACGACCTCAGTACCTATTCGAGTCATTTGCTGAACATGAAAAATACTCTGCGTAATTGCAATGGCTCATCTCTTGTACTGATAGATGAATTCGGAAGCGGAACAGAACCTCTTATTGGTGCTGCAATAGCCGAGGCTATATTGAAGCGTTTTAATGAACGCAAAGTGTATGGTATAATCACAACACATTATCAGAACCTAAAACATTTTGCCGATTCCACCCCCGGCGTCGTAAATGGAGCAATGCTCTACGATCGTTCCGAAATGCGTCCTCTCTTTATGTTGCAGATAGGCAACCCCGGTAGTTCGTTTGCTGTTGAGATTGCTCGTAAGATAGGTTTGCCCGAAGAGATAATAAAAGATGCTTCGGAAATTGTTGGTAGCGATTATATACAATCCGACAAATATCTTCAGGATATTGTGCGCGACAAGCGTTACTGGGAGACAAAACGAAAAAATGTGCATCAAAAAGAGAAAGAACTGGATGAAATGCTCGAAAGGGTGCAGGAGAGTAGCGAAGAGTTGCGCAAGAGTCGAAAACAGATTCTGCGCGATGCACAAGGAGAGGCGGAACGTTTGCTACGTGAAGCAAATGCAAAGATAGAGAATACCATACGTTCAATAGTGGAGGCAAAAGCCGAAAAAGAGAAGACTCGTATGGCACGTAGGGAATTGAACGATTTTACTCAACGCATCGAAGAACTTGCACTGCAGGAACAGCAAATGCGCACCGACCGCGAGATGGCAAAGATTCTTGCACGTCAGGAACGAAAAAAGAACGGTGAAAAGGGGAAAAAAGGTGCATCAAAGCAATCTGTTGTTGTCGAAGAACCACGTAAACCGCAGTTGGTAGTGGGCTCTTTTGTACGTATATCAGGGCAACAGAGTATAGGCGAAATAATATCCATGAATAAAAATAGTGCTGTAGTTCGCTTTGGCGCCATAAAATCTACCGTTTCCATCGAACGTTTGCAACCAAGCGAGGCTCCAAAAGAGGAACCACGCAAGGTCTCATTTCTTACAAGTGAAACTCAGGAGAATCTGCATAACAAACGTTTGAACTTTAAATCCGATATAGATATTCGCGGTATGCGAGGAGACGAGGCGCTTCAGGCACTCTCTTTTTTCCTCGACGATGCAACGGTATGCGGTGTCAGTCGTTTAAGAGTGCTACATGGAACCGGTAACGGAATTTTACGTACATTAGTGCGTCAATATCTTAGTACACAACCGTTTGTGCGTGCCTTTCACGACGAGCATGTACAGTTTGGTGGTGCAGGTATCACTGTTATAGAGTTAGAGTAATCTCAATCTTTTTGCAAGTATCGTTGTATTGTGGCGTCCACAGAAAATTTGCCGGGTCCACTAATAAATATTATAATAAAAACAGTGAGGTAGATAATGGCAGGTTCGCGTACCTCTATCGGGTCGCCTGAATGTATTACAAAAACAGCCATAATCATAGTGAATATCATAGGTAGCAGTGTTATACGGAATAAAAAACCAATGATAAATGCAATGCTGCATAGTACTTCGGCAAAGAGTACCAATAAAAGCGAAATACTGCTACCTACACCCAGTGGGTCGGGGAATGACATCGCCAAATCAGTAAATGCAACCCATTTCCCTATGCCATGGTTCAGAAAAAGCAATCCAAACACAATTCGTGCTGCAAGTAATAACGAGGATGACAAAACAGATGTGTGTGGCGATGGCATGAGTAGACGATTAATACTTTTCATTTGCTTTATTTTTTTGAAAAACAGTAATATTTATATATAAATAATTAAATTTGCAAACGAATATGTTTTGTACACTGCAAATGGTGTATAATTCGTAAATTATAACACTTGAAAGAAAATTTTGTTCCTACATTCGGCATCTGTTTTGCCGAATTTCATTCTATGCAAATAAAATAATAACAGTAATATGAAAACAAAATTTATTTTTACGCTTCTGTTTGCTCTGTTTGGCTTAAACTCAGCCATTGCAGCAAATAATATTACAGGTAATGGCAGTCAGGGTACTGTTGCAGTAGTTGATTTTAACGACCAAAACCTTACGAAAATTCCTGCATCCAGCGAGTGGGTTCTCACTTTGGATGTAGAGAACCCCAATGGAGTATCGTTTAATCAATGGGGTACAAGTCTTTTGGCAATAGGTGATAATGCCTTTCCCGAAAAGAATTCCTACACCGGTTTGCAGTTGTATTTGCAGAGTGCTACAAACGGGGGTGGAAAACTCAATGCCGTATTCGATGGAGATGACCACGAGATTGACAATGTTACATATCAGGGTAATTTCTCTGTAACAATAACTTATAACGGAGAATATAATCTTAAAATTGAAACAACCAACGCTTCGGGAAATAAAGCAACAAACGAATACACTCTTTCAACCGCATTGCCCGAGATTGCTCAGTTTGCCTATGGCTTGCCCACAGGCATTAATGTGAATAATTTGCATATAGATATCATAGAAGAGGTTGCAGAGGTATATTACACTCTTTCAATTGATGCTCCGGCAGGTAAAGAGGTAACTGTTACATACGATGGGGAGTCTGTAACCAATGGCGCAACCTTTAATAAAAATACATTCGATAATAATTTGCTTGTTGCCGGTGATATCGACGGTTACACCTGGAGCGTTGTTATAGATAATGATGCAAAAATAGTAACCTTGCAATACAAAGAGGTAACAGTACAGAATAATCCTCAATCGGTAGTAGATTTGGTAAACCGTATTGGTGGTAAAGGTACTGCCGACAAATTCCATTTTATATTGGATTCTACAATAGGCAATTCGGAGCAGGAGATGTTTGTTATAGATGGCGAGGATAAAAAGATTGTTATCAAAGGTAACAGTATAAGTGCCATAACAGCAGGTCTTGGCTGGTATCTGAACAATTATGCAAATGTAAATATTGCATGGAACGTTCTTAATGAGAAGAGTGTCGATGAGGCTTATGCCAACCTTACAAATCTGCCTCTTCCATCTGCCGAGGAGGTGCGCACTTGCGATGCCAAATATCGTTATTTCTTCAACTATTGTACCTTTGGGTACTCAATGACATCGTGGACATGGAAACGTTGGCAGCAAGAGATAGACTGGATGGCTCTGCATGGTATCAATATGCCTTTGCAAATAATAGGTCTCGAAGAGGTATGGCGTATGTTCCTTACAATTGAAGAGAATGGCGAAAGAAAATACAAATACACCGATACCGAGGCTAAGGCATTTGTGGCTGGTCCGGCATTTACCGCATGGTGGGGTATGAACAACCTCGAAGGTTGGGGTGGAACAGCATCCGGAATGCTTAATAACGGGACATGGGAAGGAGCAGGAGGTGTGCAGGACGATGCATGGTATACTCGTCAGATAACACTTGCCAGAAACATCCTTGCTCGTCAGCGCGAACTGGGTATGCAACCTGTATTACCCGGTTTTAGCGGTATGGTACCAAGCAACTTTACAACAAAAACCGGTGTGGCAACCGATGCCAATGGTGGTAAGTGGGCAGGTGGTTTCCAACGTCCACGTATTATAGACCCTACTGCAACCCGTTTTGCCGAAATAGCAGCCGATTATTATAACTGTTTGAAGACTGTTATGGGTGAAAGCCAATACTACTCTATGGATCCATTCCACGAAGGAGGCAGTATATCCAGTGGAAAATATACCGAGGCTTACAAGGCTGTATACGATGCAATGGAGGCTGCTAAGAGTGGTTCACAATGGGTTATACAACAGTGGCAGTGGGACGGTAATCAACGTAAATCAATATCGGCAGTGCCGGCAGGTCGTTTGGTGGTACTCGACCTCTTCTCCGATGGCAAACCTCAGTTCGATGCATACAATGGCTATGCACCTCAGGATGCGGTGTTCTGTGCTATTCCTAATTTCGGCGGACGTTCGGGACTTATGGGTCGTTTGAATAACCTTGCCGATAACTATTTTGCGTATAAAGCCAAGTATGCAAGCATCAAAGGTATTGGTGCTGCTCCCGAGGCCATAGAGCAGACTCCTGTAACATACGACTTAATATTCCAACTGCCTTGGATGGGAACCAAGCCCAATATGGCAGAGTGGGTTAAGCAATATGCAACAGCACGTTATGGAACGAGCAACAGTGTTGCAGAAGAAGCATGGGATTTGCTTCGTCAAGGACCACTTAATTATGGAGCCGACGCCATACAAGGCCCTGTTGAAGATGTTTGGGCAGCACGTCCCAACTTAGATGCCAAACCGGCAAGTTCATGGGGTGTTACCATCAATACAGCAGGCAGTACATATACCAAGGCTCGTCGTCAAATGCTTATCGATGCCACATTTAAACTTCTCAGTCAGAATAGCGCATTGGCACTTGAGCCTGGTTCAATATACGAGAGTAACTACAACTACGACCTTGTGGAACTTGGTGGTGCCGTTATGGCCGATTATGCCTACGATCTTCTTACAGGAATAAAGACTGCAAAGAATAATGCAGGCACAGCATATAACGACGATGCAACCTACATAGCACGTCGCGATGCCTTCCTTGCTCTCATTGCCGACGTTGATGCATTCAAAGGAACGAACCTCAATTTCCGTCTTGGAAAATGGACACAAGAGGCACGTGATGCAGCAGGAGAGGTTGAAAATGCAACAACCGCCACTCCCGACTGGTACGAATTCAACAATGCCCGTACATTAGTGTCTACCTGGTCTTCACCAAATACCAATCTTAACGATTACTCATACCGCTCATGGCAAGGTCTTATGAAGGACCTTTATCTGCCACGTTGGAAGTACTATTTCGAACACAACTGTACCGGAACCGAATATGGCTATTTCGAATGGAACTGGGCACATGGAATGGAGCATTATGTAGGTCAAACAAGTAAGAGTACAACTCCGCTTACCGAAGGAGAGGCTGGTTACAGATACAGTCGCGAGCCCGAGGGAAATACAGTACAAAGTGCAACTGCACTATTGGCAAAGTATATTATCCCTGTGAGAATGGCAGACGGAATGTATTACGCATACCGTTATTTGAGTAACGACCTCGCAAGCAAAATAAGCATTGTTGCCGAGGCGGGTGCAACAATAGACCTTACAGAATATTTCGGTCAACTCACCGGTGTTACTGTAAGTGGCGACTTTATTAGTGGCGATGCAACCGATTTAAGCAAAATAACCATTAAGAGCGATGCAACAGATGGTTCACACACAGGTACAATTACCATGAGTGATGGTACAATACTTACCTTTGCTGTAATCATCAATCCTGCATATAATGGTGCATACTATATAAATTATCAGCATAATGGCGATGCACCTTTATTTGTGGCTTACAACGAGGATGTCGATAACAGTAGAAATAAAGGTTATAAACTTATTGCGACAGGAACATACAATACCGATGCAGTTGCAGACAAAATTTTTACAATAACTCCAACAGGCGATGGTTATACTATTTCGGCACAGGGCAAATATCTTAAACAACCAACATTGGCAGGTTGGAATCACGTGATGTTTTCCGACGACAAAGGTGATGCTGGTGTCTATCTTTTTGAAGAGACAAGTGGCGACCTCTTTAAAATCCGTTGTACTGCCAATGGTATAAACTATCTCAACGACTACGATAATTTAGTATTTGGTAACGACAATTCCAATAAAGAGGCACTATCAACTTTTAAGATTGTTCCTGCAACCACATACCCAATCACAATGCCCGAGTGTGGCGCAACCGCTTTGTGCCTCCCTTTTAATATAACACTGCCCGAGGGTGTAGCAGTTTACGATATAACCTCTTCGAATATTGTAGACAACGAAGGAAACTACACTTATGCGTTAACACCTCTGGCAGTGTCCGGTGAAACTGTAAAATCGGGTACTCCTGTTATAGTTAAGGCTGCTCCCGGAAATTATGAACTGGTAATCACCACTTACAACAACAATGCCAAAACATCGTTATCGGGTTCTCTGTTAGAAGGCAATTTTGTGAAACAAGAGATTGTATCTTCTGCCGATGTAAATTCTTATTATTTAGATGGAACAACATTTAAGTTGGTAGAGACTTCTCAAAATATTGCGGCAAACAGTTGTTGGTTAGAGACCGGCTACCTTACAAACAGCATAGAGTATTCTGTTGATACAGCAATTGAAAATATAGTCGAAGAACAACATTCCAACGGCACAGTATACGATCTTTTCGGTCGTCGTGTTAACATCCCTACACAAGGGATATTCATCGTTGATGGAAAGAAAAAGGTTATAAGATAATATGTTTGCAATAAAATATATGCTGTGAATAGGTGAACGCCATTTGTTTAAGGTGCTTTTTATATAGAAAACGCACCTCGTAGCAAAATCACAAAGTAGTTGGATGGCTGGAATCAAACTATAGTCCTTGTATAAGCCAGGCATCAATGCCTGGCTTAATTTTTCCGTTATATGTAAATTTGGTGGAAAACGGCAATTTGTATCTTTGACATATCGGAAACAACCATTGTTTTATAAAAAAAAGTATCTATATTTGCATCACAAAGTCGCCGCGTAGCGCGAGAGATCAAGCTTGGGACTTTGTGTAATTGCGAGGTAGTTTACTACTTCGCAATTTTCGTTATTAGTTCAATAAGAGCATCTTTTACATCGTTCTTTTCGCCAATGTTGAAAATATCAACAGTAAATACTGTTGCTTTACCCTTGTAAACGATATAACATTTTTTGATTATCCCTGTTGAAAAATCAGCGTGCCTTCCATAAATATCATTAGCAATGTTAAGTAGATTGATTTTTTTGTCTCCCAAATGCATATCAAGGTCAAGAACAATGCATTCACAACCTTGTTTAATGGCTGACTTAAAAGCATTTTTTACTCCATTTTTGCTTATGATACCTTTACGGTCTGCAATAAGTCCATTGATGCGGTATTCCGGATTCTTGTGTCCGGGCATATCACATTCGCGGTAATCTGGGCGAATAAACACCTTTGCATCCTCGAAAGAGGCGAGTATGGCGCGTGCTGCACGTATGTTGTCAGTCAAATCTTTGTCATCGGCGATAAAACTAACCGTAAGGCGACCGTTTGAGGGCTTGTCGGTGTAGTACTCGCTTTCCTCATAAAGTTGCAACAGGTTGTGATTTGCTCTCAAATTGGTATCTTTGACATATCGGAAACAACACGCACCGGCGGTGTGTTCGCTTCGTTTGTGTTGTGATTTGCTCTCAAATTTGTATCTTTGACATATCGGAAACAACTACAAAAAAATATCGACAAAATTTTAGTAGTTGTGATTTGCTCTCAAATTTGTATCTTTGACATATCGGAAACAACGGTTGTATTTATCGACAATGCTTGTTCGGGTTGTGATTTGCTCTCAAATTTGTATCTTTGACATATCGGAAACAACGAGTTTGAAGGCAATGTTTATAAACTCGACGTTGTGATTTGCTCTCAAATTTGTATCTTTGACATATCGGAAACAACCGCCCTCCTGGCATGCGCCATAGCAGAACCGTTGTGATTTGCTCTCAAATTTGTATCTTTGACATATCGGAAACAACCGGTGCAGTGTGTAGATTTCGCACAAGGCGTTGTGATTTGCTCTCAAATTTGTATCTTTGACATATCGGAAACAACAATATTCGATGGCAAAAGAACATTAAGGTAGTTGTGATTTGCTCTCAAATTTGTATCTTTGACATATCGGAAACAACACTATTTACTATATTTTAATTGTCTATCTAGTTGTGATTTGCTCTCAAATTTGTATCTTTGACATATCGGAAACAACCTTGCAGAGCGCAAAAGAAAGAGCGCGGGCGTTGTGATTTGCTCTCAAATTTGTATCTTTGACATATCGGAAACAACATACTAAATGGCACAGTAGATATGTTTTCGTTGTGATTTGCTCTCAAATTTGTATCTTTGACATATCGGAAACAACAAATTCTAATGTAAAAAGGCGGATAAATGGGTTGTGATTTGCTCTCAAATTTGTATCTTTGACATATCGGAAACAACGAACATCTATTTGCGCCATCCACCGGACTCGTTGTGATTTGCTCTCAAATTTGTATCTTTGACATATCGGAAACAACTACACTCTCTTATCCTCACCATTCGGATAGGTTGTGATTTGCTCTCAAATTTGTATCTTTGACATATCGGAAACAACATAATGGTTTCCACAAGCGACATCACCGAGGTTGTGATTTGCTCTCAAATTTGTATCTTTGACATATCGGAAACAACTCGTCCTCTGCAGCGACTTTGCGAGCTAGGGTTGTGATTTGCTCTCAAATTTGTATCTTTGACATATCGGAAACAACAGTTGTAATTGAAGATGCAACAGCAAAGTTGTTGTGATTTGCTCTCAAATTTGTATCTTTGACATATCGGAAACAACCTGTAGAAACGAATTTATTTCATTCAGCAAGTTGTGATTTGCTCTCAAATTTGTATCTTTGACATATCGGAAACAACTCGTCTATTGCTTTCAAGTTCTCGCAATCAGTTGTGATTTGCTCTCAAATTTGTATCTTTGACATATCGGAAACAACATTGGTTTTCAAAAGAATCTAGCAAAAAAAGTTGTGATTTGCTCTCAAATTTGTATCTTTGACATATCGGAAACAACTATTTGATATACAAAAAAAACATATTGATGTTGTGATTTGCTCTCAAATTTGTATCTTTGACATATCGGAAACAACCGGCGTAAACTTCGATGAAGTAGATGTTACGTTGTGATTTGCTCTCAAATTTGTATCTTTGACATATCGGAAACAACGTTGTTAAACTATCTTGAAAGTTGAGCTATGTTGTGATTTGCTCTCAAATTTGTATCTTTGACATATCGGAAACAACTCAATATGTGTATTGGGCTGTTTTTCAAAGAAATAAGAGGTGCTTTAAAAAATAAAAAATCACTGTTTTCCGATTGATAAATCCCGCAACTTTGCGGGATTTATTTTTTTAGAATAGTTCTAATTGTTGTCCATGAGCAATAGGAGGTTTAGGCTTTTTGCCATAAAATAACTCAATATCACCAAACTGCTTATCTGTTATACAAATTATGCCTACATGCCCATATTCGGGTAAGAACGACTTTACTCTTTTTATATGTACTTCTGCATTTTCGGCACTTGCACAATGACGCACATATATTGAAAACTGAAACATTGTGAAACCGTCCTTTTGCAAAAGTTTGCGAAATTCAGCCGCAGCCTTACGGTCCTTTTTTGTTTCAGTCGGTAGGTCAAAAAGAACTAATACCCACATAACTCTATATGCACTTATTCTATTCATTAAATCTCGGGGTAGGCTATACGTCGTAACTCTCCACTGAAACATTTATATAACGATGCTGTTGTTTGTGTTGCTGCAATCATTAAAGGACTACGCTTTCCACCAATACAAACATCTAATGTTGGTATTGTGAGTAGTTGGGCTTTTATCTCCTTACATAACTCAACATTATTTCCGTAATTATTTACTATCTCAAAAACTAGTTTATCGACATAAGGACGATATGGCTCCATTATATCATCTGCCAGGCAATATGCATTGTATTTGTTATGATGATGTATTCCTAAGGTGGGTAACAGCCCGCTACCAACCAGTGAACGGGCTATGACGGCACGTAGTATGGCATAGCCATAGTTTAACAGATTGTTTGGAGGTATGCCATTCCTGTCTCGATTAAAGTCGGGAATATTACCGAACATCCCTTTCCAATAGTATGCGGCTGCACGTCCTTCCATGTTCTCAATATCTCCACTGCGTACCTCTTTTGCCCAAACCTGCATGCAACGTGTCTCTTCTTTTGTACACCTCTTAAGTATTGCTGCTTGGTTTTCTATTTTTTGTTGTATGGTTTGTTGCCATAATTGTTTGCGTAAAGGTAATGATGCCTCTAATTGGTGTCTGAAACGTTCGTTTTGTGTGGTGTTTCCATGTAAGGGTAACATTAAACCTACAGGCATACTACGGCTATCACAGGTTATTACTGCACTGTTGTTTTCAAGTAGTGCCTCTAATAATCCCGATGTGATAGTTATCTGCTTATTATCTAAAACAACTACACCAATATCTTCTATGGGCTTGGTAATCTCATTCCCTCTCTTAAAAAACTCTGGTAGAGTTTCGTTTTTCTCTATTTCCGGTAGTTTTATAACTAATTGATTGTTTTTAAGCGATAAATATGCCGGATTCCCAAAATATAGTGTTTTTTTTATCATTATTCTCCTATATATACAATTTCTCCAATATGGTTTATACGAACCTTTACAATACCTTTTAATTTCTTTAATGCTGTAATACGTTTCCAAGTTATTTCTTGTAATTCTTTCTTCTCTTCAACTGTTGTCTCTAAATGGTGTCTAAACCAATAATCCTTAGAGGATAGTTTTTGTACTCGGTATAAATTGGGACTTATAAGGTTTGCATTTTTTGGGTCAAGCAGGT
Source organism: uncultured Bacteroidaceae bacterium (assembly GCA_964512955.1). Lineage (GTDB taxonomy): Bacteria > Bacteroidota > Bacteroidia > Bacteroidales > Bacteroidaceae > HGM04593. The sequence continues at coordinate 4,052 of CAZEKX010000027.1, read as the reverse complement.
CTATATCTTCGGGGTAAAAACCGGTTTCCTCATTTGGGAATACAAAATATTCGTTTTGTTTCATAGAAAAACAGAATTTCCACCCTAACTCACTGTTGAATTCCTTGTTTATAATAGGTTGCTCGTTCATGGCTCGTGCCGTTGCGTCGTAGAACGAAACTATATCCTCTTGGTAATTACCTCCTTCGTCGATATATATTGCTACATGGTGATTATTAGCGGTATTTACAAAGTCGGTTGGCTGTTTTTTACCTTTTATATCAAAAAGCAAGTTGCCAAAATGGTCTCTTTTGTCATGTAATGCAATTGCATTACTTATTCCGGTTATGGTTACTCTTTTTACGCATATACCTTTCTCTTTGTTCAACCATATTGGGTTTTCATCGAGGTTAGAAAATGCTAAATTTGCATTATTATTATACTCCTCTAAACGCTCTTTCAACAGTTTCTTTATTTTTGCATCTACAACCTTCTCTATGTTCAGGTCCTTATCGACACTTTTGCGTATAGTGTAAATATTTTCTGTGGTTACCAATTTAACTTTTGATGGTATACTCTTCGTTTGTTCCTCATTTAGATATATGGGATTCTTTTCTAAACTATTCTTACCTGTAAATGCCTTTTTAGAATCACCGCCATATTGGTTCAACCGTAATAGTAATGCTTCACGTTCTTGTCTGTTGGCAACCATGGATATATGCTCGGCAGTGAATGAAGTACCAACCTTTTCATAGTATGTCTTGTATCTTTTACTGCAGCCATAAATGGTTTCATTATGTAATTGTCCGCGTGGTGTAAGTTGAATCTTTTTATTATATTCTCCCGCTTTCTGTTTTGTTTTGTTGCAATTGCGTGTAACAACCTTCGATTTTGATTTTATCGATATTAGAATGTTTTCTAAATGTTGTCGGGCTTCGTTTCGGAATCCTTCAAATGGCAAGTTGAATCTTAATTTTCCATGTTGGTCTCTATTCAATTCTTTTTGTTCTATTCCGTATATACTGCCGCTTTTGTCGCTTCTTGCATTCAAATTATTCAAATATTGTATTATACTACGTTTGGTAAATGCAATGGTAAGTGCATCCATGGCATGGTGGCGGTGATCATTACGTTTTGTCCAATCTGTAATTTTCTTTATTTCTTGTCCATCGCGGTTCATTCTTGTTTCGGTGAGTCCTTGAAGAGCATATTTCTCCCAGTTAAGTTCCTGCATGATGTTTATGAGTTGCCAGTCCTCACGTAAACGGTCTGTAATTTTACCGGTTGTTGGCAAAACTACCGGAACAATACTTTCAAGAATTTCTCTTGCTTTTTTAGCAATGTATTGTGTATCACGTAGGTCGCGAGCAATAAAGTCTTGTGGAATGTCTTTATTGTGCATTAGTAGTTTATCACGCTTTGTTTTTTTTAAGTATCCTGCTTTATATAAAGATTCAATAGTGTTCTTGTATTTTTGAAGATGCTCTTCGTCGTATTCATCTAAAATAAAGTCTAATGCGGTCTTGTTACCTTTCTTTATATTTACATCTCTTGCCTCTAATGTCTTATTTGAATATGAATCATCGAATAGGCACGATTGTGGTATTATATGCTCTATGTCGAACTTTTTACTGAATAGTTCTTCTTGGGGAATGTATGTGTTGGAGTATAATGTATGATACCCGTTGCTCTCTAACTCTTTGTAGAGTTTGTATCGTGTAATGTCGTTACGGCTAGGCTTAGTAATGCCAAAATTTATTTGTAATTCTTTACGTATCGTTTCATTCTCTTTGTTGGCATTATTTATTGCTATCGTAGTCTCTTCACGTTCTTTAGCATTACTCTTGAGTTCTCGTGCCAGTTCTATACGTATCTCATCGGGTTTTCCATATTGTAATATTATGCTATTGATAACATTTATCATCTGGTTCAGAATCTTTTCTACTACCGGATTACGTAAACTGTTCTTTGGTAATATTTCTAATCTCTCTTTATACTCTTTTTCTTTTAATTGTTGGCACGTTAAAGAGTTCTTTGAGTGGTTGTACCCGGCATAACTACAAGCAACGTCGTATTTGTTACCCTCCTTAAGGTGTGGCAGTATCTTACTTATTGCTTTACTGCTAAGGCTGCTGTAATCATCTTGCAATTTTATATTGGCAAAGAGACGAGCGTATTCCTCTTCAATATTGAATAGTTCGCTTATTTTTTTATATAATTTATCTTCACCTGTAGCAGAGTTGTCTCCTGTATATGAATATAGTAAATGCCATAAACGGTACATAGGTTCATCTTCGAGCCTTTCTGAACCGGAATTAAAATGTAGGAAATCGGTCTTGTATCCCAGAACTGCGAATATTTGTTCTATTCTTCTATATATATCCGATTGTTTTAATTTACTTAAATCGCAATCGTCATGTCCGGTTGCTGTTATTATTTGTTGGCACACAGAGATTAGTGATGCTAATGTTCTGTTGCCTTCAAGCGATTTGTAATTAAGATCTAAATCTTTATAGTTTTTAAACAGGAGTTTTAGAACCTCTTGTTTACTTAATTTCTCTTTTACATTTAGTTCAGCAAACAGTAGTTCTTTCTCTTCCAATTCCAACTCCTTATATTCGCCCGTAATGGTATTACTAACTACAATATTGTTTAATATTTGCCATATTTTGAATTCTTGAAATAGTGGTGACGATTTAGGACAAACCTTTCTTCCTATTGTTTTATGCTTTTTGACACCGTTAATTTCTAACTCAATCTGTTTTTGTTCGAACTCACATAAACTGAGCAAACCTTTTTGGCTTTTTAGGTTACGCTGATAGAATATAATTATATCTCGTATCTCTTTCTTTAGTTCATCGGTTAGTTCTTTATGATATAATTTTTGTGTTTCCCAAATTTTTTCAAATTCGTCTAAGTAGTCTTGACGATAATATACAATATTTGTAAGACTTGCATTACTGTTTTCATCAAGTCTTTTCATGAGCATTTGTCCAACAGTCATATTATTGAAATATAACTCTTTGCTTCTGTCTCCTATTGCTCCAAGATAATTACTTGAATTATTAATTTGGTTGTTTAAATCGCATAATATATATGCTACAATATCCATTGTCATTTGCTGAGCAACGGCATCGTGTCTCCATCTATATGACTGTAACTTTTTATCCTTCCCTTTATTGTCGATACTTATTATATTATGCTTCTCCTTGAAAATTGCATATGTCGCTTTACTTCCTTTTCCTTTTAATGAAATATAAAATTCATTTGTGAGAATTTCGGGATAGTACTCTTTTTGTTTGTTGTATATTCTGTCAAACTCACTTTGGAGGTCGGAACGATAAAAATCGGGTATATACTGTTTCCCTTTTTGCATACGTCTGTAAACATACTCTCCGGGTGTAATATCTTCGTCGTACAACTCTTTTGCTATACTCATACCATCTATAATACATCCTTCATCTGTCGATTTTGCTTTTCGAGAACTCTTATAACCACGTTTCTTGTTTATCATTAGCAAAATACGTGCAAATTCATCTAATGTAACCTCTTCGGTTACCGCCTTAGCACGTAAGCGATAGGTCTCAAATGTTGTTCTATTGCCACTCTCGCATAATATGGAATCATTTGTTATTATATTGTATTGTTTTAGACATTCAATAAGGTTTTCGCGACGCAACTTATATCGTTGTAAGTTACGGCGCATACTTCTTTTAAGTGTTCGGTTGGCGTTGGTAGTAATACTTTTGCCTTTCTCGAAATCTTGTTGCTCATCGACTGTAAGAGGGTTTACTCTTACTCCAAGTTTTATTATTGATGAACTTTCGTTGTTGTTTTCGGCTTCATTTACTAAAGCCCAACCTATGCTGCTGACTCCCAGGTCGAGTCCTAAAACTTTTTTCATATATACTAGTGCTATTTTATTATTAGTTTGTGGCTTACCGCAAATATAATAATATGCTAACAAGAAATATAAAGTTTACTTTAATATTTTTCACAATTGGTGAAAGTATATATGAGTTTATACTGTCAAGATAGAAGTGCAACAAAATCCCCACCTTGCTCACGACTTT
>CAZEKX010000026.1:0-25304 GCA_964512955.1 uncultured Bacteroidaceae bacterium | reverse complement strand
ATATTATATCACTATTCTTCGAACAATTGAACACCCTGCAATGGATGGGAATGGCAACTGTTGTGGTTGCATCGGGAACTTTGGGCGACCTTATTGAGTCGTGCATGAAACGCGAAATGGGAATTAAGGATTCCGGAAATATTCTACCGGGACATGGCGGAATTCTCGACCGGTTCGACAGTACCATTCTTGCCATACCTGCGGTAATTATCTATTTGTCTCTCATTTAATTGAATATACAAAGATGCAAAAAGGACACTTAACGGTGTCCTTTTTGCATCTTTGCTATCATTATTTCTGCGGCACGTTCCGATGCTCCGCTTGTACCAAGAATTTCGAACATTCTATTATATTCCCGTAGCATAGCAAGACGTTCAGGGGAACTATCAGGCAGTATCATTGCCAATTCAGATATAACGTTGGGCAAACACATATCGGCTGCCACCAATTCTGTAACAACCTCGCGGTCGGCAATCAAATTCACAAGTGATATATATTTTACTTTCAAGAAGTGAGGTTTTACCTTCGACACAAGCCAAGGCAATGCCGTTGCATAGCAAACCACCTGTGGAACAGAGAAAAGTGCCGTTTCTAACGTTGCCGTACCCGATGTAACCAAAGCAGCATGAGAATGTTTCAACAACGGATATGTCTCTCCATATATAATCTTTGCACCATTCTGCAAAAATGGAGCATAAAATTCCTTATCGATTCCCGGAGCACCTGCTATGACCGGTTGATATTGCGGATATTGCAACATTGCATCAAGCATCATTGGCAAGTTTCCTTTAATCTCTTGCCTGCGACTGCCGGCAAGCAAAGCCACTATGGGACGCTCATCGAGTCCGTTTCGTTCACTAAACTCTTCCAATGTATCGGTATTGCTCTTCATGAATGCATCGACAGCATCGACACAAGGATTGCCTACGTAATGTACCGGATAACTGTGTTTTTTAAAATATTCCACTTCAAATGGTAAGATGGAGAAGAGTTCATCCACATCGCGTTTAATCTTTTTTATTCTACCCTCACGCGAAGCCCATATTTTGGGTATAATATAGTAATATACCGGTATAGATGTGTTAGCATGAATATATTTCGCTATTGAGAGATTGAACCCGGGATAATCGACAAGTATAAGAACGTCGGGCGACCATGATATTATGTCGTTCCGACACATTTTCATATTGGCAAGAATCGTCCTGAGATTGAGCAATACAGATAAAAAACCCATATATGCATTATCACGGTAGTGTTTGACACACTCGCCACCAACAGCAGACATGAGGTCGCCACCAAAAAAGCGGAACTGCGCATTTGCATCTCGCTCTTTTATTGCTTTCATGAGGTTGGATGCATGCAAATCTCCCGATGCCTCTCCAACGATAAGATAATATTTCATATTACATTATTTATTGCAATAATATCAGATGCATAAATTCCACCCCTGCATATCCTGCAAAAGAGCGTAATCGGTAAGGTCTATTTTTGTAGGTGTTATTGTAACATAATTATTCTCAAGTGCCACCTTGTCGGCATCGACGTCGTTGTCGCTACAAGCAAAACTACCGGTAAGCCAATACCAAGTACCACCGTTGGGATGTGAATGTGCCCCCCACTCATTAACCCATTCACCATTTGCCTGTCGGCACACTTTAACACCTGCATACGAAGAAGAATCGGGGAAATTTACATTAAGACAACTACCAATAGGTAACCCATGATACAATACCTCGGTAACAACTTTACGAATATATGGAAGTGTTGGAGTAAAATCGGCATCGGCATCGTGTGAACAGATAGAAAAAGCCACCGACGGGATTCCTTTCATACATCCTTCGAGTACCACACCCATGGTACCCGAATAGTGTGCATTGACTGCCGAGTTATCGCCATGATTTATTCCACCTATAACTAAGTCGGGTTTACGTGTAAGGACTGCTTCAAATGCCACTTTTACACAGTCTACAGGTGTTCCTGTACAAGAATATATGTCAACACCCGGAGTACTCTTTACCTTTTTAAGTGTTATTGGCACCTCGCTTGTTATTGCACATCCCTTGCCTGAACGCCCGGTATGAGGAGCAACTGCTACCACGTCGCCAAACTCGGTAAGAAGATTAATGAGAGTATTTATTCCTTTTGCCAAATATCCATCGTCGTTAGAAACCAATATAAGAGGTCTTTTATTCTGTTCGTCCATGTTTCATTCATTTTATAGCGCGAAGATAGTAAAAATTTGCAGATATAAGAAGTTATAACTATATTTACAGCCGAATTAATGTTTGTTTGCAAACAATAAAACTTAACATATATGAAACTTAACAAAACTATTTACGGTTTGCTTACCGCATTGTTACTGACATTTGGAACAAGTGCCATAGCACAGACAGTTAACATTTCACCCAAACCCCAATCTATTCAATGGGGTACAGAAAAAGCATTTGACAACACCGTTTCGTACACACTGACCGGCGAGGATAGTGCCGACCCGGATGCCATCACTCTTTTCAAAAAGAACTTCAACACCGAAAACGGCAGTATAAATGTAATAATAGGTGAAAGAGGCGATGCCACAGTTTCGGCATACGAAAGCCTCATCCCCAACAACAACGAAGGTTACTATTTGAATATAGAGGGTAATACCGTTGTTATTGCCGGAAATGACGCTTCGGGTACATATTACGGAGTACAGAGTTTCATTCAAATAGCATCGCAACCCCAAGTTATGGAGGTTACAATAACCGACTACCCAAGTGTTGTTGAGCGTGGTTTGGTAGAGGGATACTATGGTAACCCTTACAGCGAGAGCGACCGTATGAACCTATTTGAGTTCTTTGGTCGTCAAAAGATGAATGTATATATCTATGGTCCTAAAGACGATGTATACCACAAAGGTTTATGGCGTGAACCCTACCCTGCTGAACTTGGAAACAAAATTGCAGAATATGCAAGAGAGGCAAAGAAACATAAAGTCGATTTCATTTGGGCAATTCACCCGGGAGTTGATATTAAGTGGACAAAAGCCGACAGTGTAAATATTGTAAACAAACTTAAATTGATGTACGACCTCGGCATCAGAACATTTGCAGTGTTTTTCGATGATATATGGGGCGATGGAACAGACCCCACAAGACAAGCCGGTCTTATGAATTACATCACAAACGAACTAAAAACCTATAAAGACAAAGATGTCAACCCTCTTATTCTATGCCCCACTCAGTACAACAAAGGTTGGACCAGTGGAAACTATTTGAACATTCTGGGTACAAAGATGGATAAGAGTGTACGCATAATGTGGACCGGTAACTCCGTTGTAGACATGATTGGAAAAGATGACATGGACTGGATTAATAACCAAATAGACAGAAAGGCATATATATGGCTCAACTATCCTGTTACTGACTATTGTATTAATCACCTGCTCATGGGACCTACATATGGTAACGACCTTAATATTGCCGAGACATTGAGCGGATTCACATCGAACCCAATGGAGTATGCCATGGCGTCCAAATTGTCCCTCTTCAGTATTGGAGACTATTGTTGGAACATGCCTGCATACGACTCTGACACATCGTGGGAAGAGGCCATCAAATACCTTATGCCCAAAAACAGAGAAGCATTCCATTTCTTCTGCGAGAATAACGTCGACTTAGGCTCCACAGTACACGGTTTACGTCGTTACAATGAGTCGCCGGAATTCCTTAAGGTAAAAGAAGTGTACGATAATAATATTGCAAATGGTAATACTGCTACCGCAGTTGCAGCCATGAAAGAGTTTATGCAGAAGTTTGCCGATGTACCAAACACTCTTTTGAACACCGACGAGGCTCCGGAACTCATTTCAGAAATTACACCTTGGTTGCAGGCCATGAACTACATGGGAGAATGCGGCTTGTGTCTTATGAACATGCAAACAGCGTTGCTCGAGGAGAAGCCCGAAGCATTTATAGAGCAATATCTACGTTATCAAGAGTTAAAGAAGGCACAGGATGCATTAAACTCACGCGATTTCGAGGGTACTTTAAAGAGCGCTAAACCCGAAGTGGCAACATTACACGTGGCACCATTCATAAAGAATGAGTTAGGAGGTTTGGTTGCAACATATAAGAGTCGCTACGACTACCGTACAGATGTATTCCCTGCACAGGAAATTGAAAATGGAACATATTTCATCATGTACAACGGTGCATACCTAACCAACACCACACCTAATGTAGCAAAGAGTGTTCCACAGTTTGTTGCCGAGCGCGACGATGTAAGACCACAGCGTCAAGAGTGGAAGATATCTCTCGACCCGACAACAAACCGATATAAGATTGTAAACGCCGAGGACAACAGATATTTGAACGAGAACGGAATGTTCAGTGTAAGCGACGAGACCAACCCCTATGAGGCTGTATGGCACACATACAACATACGTCGCTTGGCAAATGGCAAATACAGCATACAGAATGCAGGCAGTGCCGGTAATAAGTTCTGGACAGCAAACACAAGAGTTGAACAGAGCAGTAGCAACGCAGTGCTTCCCATGCATTTCATATTTGACATTGTACCTCTTGAAGGAGCAAAAGAGGAGGCACCTTTAAACACCGGTGCAGTATTCTACATAAAGGATGGAAACAAATACCTCACCAACAACAACCCTAAAGGAAGTGGCGGCGAACCTACATTTAAGGAGGTTGATGAACCGGGAGTGGCACAAGAGTGGAAAATAACTCAAGATGCAAATGGTGAGAATTGCTATAAGATTACCAGCAATGCCGACGGTCGTTATATCAACGAATATGGTGTTTTTGGAACAAACGCATATTATGCCGATTGGAACACATACGTAATATTGTACAGAGATGGAATGTATTCGATACAGACCACACAACAATCGGCAAAAGATGGCGCACGTTACTGGAACACCACTACAGGTCGTTTAGAACAGGACAATAATTTAGATGAGACATCGAGTTACGTAATTCAAATTGTAGACAAGGAGAAAGATTCAGAAACAGGAGTTACACCTGTTTCAAAAAAAAAAAGTTGAAATAGCCAACGGTGTCATAAGAATAAACGACGGCATAGCACATAGTATTGTGATATACGACACAAGCGGTCGCAAACATAAAATGGCAAAAGAGTGTGATGTACTTCATTACAACGATTTGCAAAAAAACACATATATAGCCGTTGTAAACAATGCAAACATCATAAGCACCTATAAATTCGTGGTAGAATAAGACAACAATTAACAGGCAGAGGACAACCGGTTGGTTGTCCTCTGCCTGTTAATTATATATAACCTGTTGATAAGTAAATATGAAATAAAAGAATACTATCTGTTTTTTTTGTACCTTTGCAGTAAACTGTAGAAATTATCGGCACTAATATGTAAAATGAGTCGGTAAAAGAATAAAGCGAATAGAAAAGATGGGAAAAGTTATAGCATTAGCAAACCAAAAAGGAGGAGTAGGAAAGACCACCACAGCCATAAACTTGGCAGCATCTCTTGCCACACTCGAAAAAAAGGTTCTTGTAATTGATGCCGACCCACAGGCAAATGCCTCTTCGGGTTTGGGAATAGATATAAGAGAGATAAACAATTCTATATATGAATGTCTTATAAACAAGGCTACACTTAAAGAGAGTACACACAGCACCTGTATCGAAGGATTGGATATTATTCCATCGCATATTGACCTTGTTGGAGCAGAGATTGAGATGCTCGACCTGCCAAACCGCGAAAAGATTATGCGCGAGGCTTTAGTATCAATAAAAGACCTATACGACTATATACTGATAGACTGCTCACCTTCATTGGGACTTATAACAGTAAACTCTCTAACTGCGGCTGATTCTGTAATAATACCCGTACAATGTGAATATTTTGCATTGGAAGGAATAAGCAAACTGTTGAACACTATAAAGATTATAAAATCGAATCTAAACCCCACTCTCGACATAGAGGGGTTCCTATTGACAATGTTCAACTCACGCTTACGTCTTAGCAACCAAGTTTACAACGAAGTTAAAAAGCACTTCCGCGAATTGGTATTCAACACTGTAATACACCGCAATATACGCTTGGGCGAGGCGCCCAGCATGGGTATTCCCGTAATTCTGTACGACGCAGAATCGACAGGAGCAAAGAACTACCTTGCATTGGCACAAGAGATTATAACAAGAAAGTAAAAACAGATGGCAAAAAAAGAATTCACACTTGGACGCGGGTTAAGCGCATTGATATCGACTGAAGAGATACGTACATCGGGGTCTTCGTCTATTGGAGAAATTGCAATAGACAGCATAGAAGCAAACCCCAACCAACCCCGCAGAGAGTTTGACGAACAATCATTGCAGGAACTTGCCCAATCGATAAAAGAGTTCGGAGTTATACAACCTATAACACTGCGCAAAACAGAAACCGGCAAATATCAGATTATTGCCGGCGAGAGACGTTTCCGAGCATCACAACTTGCAGGAAAAGAGACCATTCCCGCATATATTCTTGAGGCCGACGATGAGAATACCATGGAGATGGCACTCATTGAGAATATACAACGCGAGGACCTTAACGCAATAGAGATTGCTCTTGCCTATCAGCAATTGGTTGAGCAACATAACTTGTCGCAAGAACAATTGAGCAAACGTGTTGGTAAAGGACGTGCTACAATAGCAAACTTTTTACGTCTGTTGAAACTTCCTGCGGCAATACAGGTAGCCCTTAAGGAGCGTAACATAGACATGGGGCATGCTCGTGCATTACTATCACTCGATGACCCAGGTAAAGAGATTAAACTATTCAACGAAATAGTTAAGAACAACTATTCGGTACGTCAGGTAGAGGATATTGTACGCGACATAAAGAATGGAGCGAATGAAGAGAAGAGCAATATAGCAAAAAGCAAAAGTGGCGACAAAGAGCCAAACGCAGTATATCACCAACTGAAAAAGCAACTTACACACTTTTTTCAGACCCCGGTACAACTCACTTGTTCTCCTAAAGGTAATGGAAAAATAAGTATAAAGTTCAAGAATGAGCAAGAGTTGGAACGAATTATTGCTATCTTTGACAAACTGAAATAAATTTTCCTATCACAAAAAGTATAACTTAAACTATATTATTGTTTTATAAGCATAATTTTTATATACTTGCAATTTTGTAACAACACACCAATATTTAGAATATATTCAAAATGCAACGTTTATACCTACTGATATTAATTGCGGCAACAGTTTTGCTACCCTGTACAACTTATGCACAGGTCGACAACATATCGATGCAAATAAACGACAGCATAGCAAGTAGTATTCTTTCACAAGACTCTTTAGCAATAGACAGCATATACAACGAGAGCATAATGTTAACGGCAGACAGTAGTCGTGCCGCCAAAAAGCGTAGTGAACAGTTCGGTGGGACGAATACAGGGAAACGGTTTATTCCCGACCCTCAAAAAGCCACTTGGTTGGCAGTTGTATTCCCCGGTGCCGGACAGATTTACAACCGTAAATATTGGAAATTACCTATTGTCTATGGCGGATTCATTGGGTGTCTGTATGCATTCAACTGGAACAGTCAGATGTACAGCGACTACCGACAAGGTTTCCTTGACATTATGGACTCCGACCCAAACACAAAATCGTATGAGGACTTTTTCAGACCGGGATACGATTTCGAAAAAAACAAAGAGTACATTAAGGATGTATTCAAAAAGAGAAAAGACCGCTACCGCAGATGGCGCGACCTTAGCGTCTTTGCATTTGTAGGAGTGTATGTCTTGTCGGTGATAGATGCGTACGTCGATGCCCAATTGGCAAGTTTCGATATTAGCGACGATTTGAACATGAGTATACACCCGGAATTCATGCATAGCAACAAAACCGGGACAACTGAAAACTTTTACGGACTAAACTGTAATATTCGTTTCTGACACAAAATGAGATACATATATATATTATTTATAAGTTTCACCCTGTTCGGCACCCTCTGCGCACAAAATATAGAAGAGGATGCCTTTCTGTTAACAGACAGTATATATACAGAAGAGGATAGCACCCTTATTGATTTCGATGATCTGGAGGTTGTTTTGGACAATGCAGCCATTCACTACGACATGCCGAGCGAGATAGCAAAGAGTGGATGTATAGTCGATGAGGACAGTATTGTTTTCGATATACCCGAAAGCATGGACACCGACATAGACAGCCTTTTAAACAGTTGGCATGCACGCCATTTGTTAAAAGCACTCGACTGCGAAGCAAAATTTGTTGAGCCAAAGAGTATAAGCGACTCTGTTTATGCCACTCGTTTGTACAAACTGCCAACAATAATGGAGATGCCCTACAACAATATAGTTCGTCAGTATATCGACCGCTATTCCACACGCAACAAGGCATTAGTTTCATATATGTTGGGAATCTCCGAGTTCTACATGCCCATGATAGAGGAGACAATAGACCGCTACAACCTCCCTAAAGAACTGAAATACCTGCCGGTGATTGAGTCGGCATTAAAGCCTAAGGCCGTATCACGCGCCGGAGCAAAAGGTTTGTGGCAATTTATGTTCGGCACAAGTAAATTATATGGTTTAAAGTCGAACAACTACATTGAGGAGCGATTCGACCCGGTAAAATCGACCGATGCAGCATTGCGATATCTCAAAGACCTGCACAACATATTCAACAGTTGGGACCTAGCCATTGCAGCATACAACTGTGGTCCCGGCAATGTAAAGAAAGCAATAAAGCGTTCGGGAGGAAAAAACGATTTTTGGGGTATATACAGATACCTTCCTCGTGAAACACGTGGTTACGTACCGGCATTCATAGCCGCGAACTACATAATGACATACCATGCCGAACATGGTATATGTCCCATGGAGCCCAACATCCCTATTGCAACAGACACCTTGCAGATAACAAAGAACCTGCATTTTTCACAAATAGCAGACCTTTGCGACATTAAGATTGAGGATATTAGGGCTATAAACCCACAATATGTCCGCGACATTGTTCCCGGCGAGAACGAGGCATGCACAGTGCGCCTGCCACACGAAACAATAAGCCGCTTTATTGAACTCGGCGATTCGGTTTATCGTTACAAGGAGGAGGCATTCTTCCCCAAGGACAAGATTGACAAGATGCTTAAAGAGGCAAAAGCCAACAACGATGGCAGTGGCGACCTTATACGCCACAAGATTCGTAGCGGAGAGAACCTTGGAAGCATCGCAAGAAAATATCGTGTTAGCGTGAAACAATTGCGCAAATGGAACAATATTAAAGGTTCAAACATTCGTGCAGGAAAGTATCTTAAGATTTACAGATAGCAAAAAAAGGATTCTCATGGATACTAACGAGGACAAACGGATTATTGAAGAAGAGGCAGCCATATCAGCCGCCTTTCGGGATATATTGGATGCATACCTTGCGTCGCAACATCGTAAAAAGGTTGAAATAATAACCAAAGCATTCAACTTTGCACGGCAGGCACATAAAGGAGTACGCCGTCAAAGCGGTGAGCCCTACATAATGCACCCATTAGCAGTTGCCCAGATAGTATGTAAGGAGATAGGATTGGGGTCCACATCGATATGTGCAGCCCTGTTGCACGACGTTGTAGAGGATACCGACTATACAATTGAGGATATTCGCAACCTGTTTGGTGAGAAGATAGCAAAAATAGTTGATGGACTTACGAAGATTGCCGGAGGAGTGTTCGGCATACACGCATCGGAACAAGCAGAAAATTTCAAGAAACTTTTGCTCACGATGAGTGAGGATATTCGCGTTATACTCATAAAGATTGCCGACCGCCTACATAACATGCGCACACTGGAATTCATGCCGGTGAACAAGCAGTACAAAATTGCAGGAGAAACGCTATACATATATGCACCTATCGCCTATCGTCTTGGTTTGAGCAAGATAAAGACCGAGTTGGAGAATCTCAGTTTCCGCTACGAACACCCCGAAGAGTATGCAGCAATAGAGAAAAAGATAGAAAAGACCCAGAATGAACGCGATATTCTATACAACGAGTTCACATCGCCTATATGTAGCAGTCTCGACAAAATGGGGTATAAATATACTATCAAAGGACGCGTAAAGTCGCCCTACTCCATTTGGAACAAGATGCAGAAGAAACATATTGCATTCGAAGACATTTACGACATACTTGCTGTTAGGATTGTATTTACTCCACGTGAAGGAGAGGACGAGAACAACGAATGTTTTAAAATATACATTGCACTCACAAAACTGTACGACGCCCACCCCGACCGCTTACGCGATTGGGTGAACAAGCCACGTGCCAACGGTTATCGCGCGCTACATGCCACATTCATGAGCAAACGTGGCGAATGGATAGAGGTACAGATTCGTAGTGAACGTATGAACGAGGTCGCAGAACAGGGCATTGCCGCTCATTGGAAATATAAAGACCAAGGAAACGATGTGAGCAACGATGGGCAGTTGGACAACTGGCTACACACCATAAAAGAGATACTCGACGACCCACAGCCCAATGCACTCGATTTTCTCGACACAATTAAACTGAACCTGTATGCCACAGAGATTTTTGTGTTCACCCCAAAGGGAGATATAAAAACCATGCCACAAAACTGTACGGCACTCGATCTTGCATACAGCATACACACATTCCTTGGGAACCACTGTATTGGCGCAAAGGTAAATCATAAGTTGGTGCCCATTAACCATGTATTGCAGAGTGGCGACCAAGTAGAAATTCTGACATCGAACTCGCAACATGTAGAGGCAAACTGGCTCACATTTGTTACAACAGCCAAGGCACGAGCAAAGATACAAGCCACACTGCGTCGCCAGCAACGCCTGTTGCAACGCGAAGGAGAAGAGAAACTGAACATATTCTTTGAAAAAGAGGAACTCCCAAACAACATTAGCAATATCGAGAAGTTATGGCGATTCCATAAACTGAAAGATAAGGAAGAGTTGCTCACCGCAATTGGCAATGGAAGTATTGTTTTAGGTAATGAAGATAAAGACACACTACTGGGAAATAAACGTCTGAAGTTATCATCGCTATTCTCGTTCGGCAACAAGGATAAGAAAGAAGAAGAGGAAGAGAGCAGAAAAACATTCGATACAGTCGACCGTAAGACTCCTTTGAAACTCACCGACGAGGCTCTACAGAACAACTATATAATTGCCGATTGTTGCCACCCGATACCGGGCGATGATGTTCTTGGTTATTACGACGAAGAGAAGCATATAGTTATTCACAAACGAAACTGTCCCGTTGCCGACACTCTTAAGAGCAGTCATGGCGACCGCATACTTGCAACCAACTGGGACACCCACAAAACACTATACTTTCAAGTACCTATACTTATAAAAGGTATTGATGGCATTGGAGTATTAAACCAGATAACAACAATAATATACCAACAGTTGAATGTAAGTATACAGAAATTAAACATCGAAAGCAAGAATGGTATATTCGAAGGTACCATTTGGGTAAATGTACACGATGTGGACGAAGTACGTAATATTTGCAACAACCTGAAGAAAATTAAAAACCTACGTTCTATTGCCCGACTGGATTAGAACATAGGTTATAGATTCCTAAAAAAGGGATACATCTCTGTTTTACAGGAAGTCCAATGCCGCTTTAATACCAAGCAATTCCTCACGTATAACTTTGAGGCGTTCCACTACGTTACTGTTTGTTTCGGCAACTTCGTGTTTGCCGTTACCTTTCAAGTACTGCCTTGCACCGGCAATTGTAAGTTTACGTTCCTTTACAAGATGATATATCATACGCGCAGTCTTAATATCATCCTTGGTATATTTGCGTACTCCATTGGCACTTTTTCTTGGCGACAATTGCGAGAATTCACTCTCCCAATAGCGCAAAGCCGACTCATTTACACCTATTTCATCGGCAACCTCCTTGATTGAGTAAAACATCTTCAGTTCCTTATTACTATTCAATGCCATAGAATAATTATTTAATCGAATACCTTTCCATGGTTTTCAGCCATTCTTAACATTTCGTCATAGCCGTCGGCATCCAAATCCATGAAGTAATAGTTTATAGGGTTCACCTTGCGACCATTGACAACCACCTCATAATGCAGATGAGGGCCTGTACTCTTACCTGAGTTTCCACTAAGAGCAATTTGTTCACCACGCACCACCTGCTGACCTTTTTTCACTGTGAAACTATGCAGATGCGCATATCGAGTACGATAGCCATAGCCATGATCGAGTTCCACAGTCCATCCATAGCCCGATTCCCATTTTGCCGACACCACCTTGCCGTCGGCAGTGGCATATATCGGAGTGCGTACATCGCACGAGAAGTCCATGCCATGATGAAACTTTGGAACCTTATAGACAGGGTCGATACGACGACCGTAACCCGAAGCCGTACGTTTGAGGTCGCGATTGGCTATAGGTTGTATTGCAGGAATATGACGCAGGTACTCATCCTGCTCCTTACTTAACTTAACAAGTTCATCGAACGATTTTATTTGAATATACATCTGCTTGGCAAGCATATCCATTTTTTGTGTTGTCTCAACCACTAAAGCCGAGTTATCCATATTCATGAGTTCGTTATAACGGTTTGTACCGCCATAACCGGCATTACGCACCGTTGAAGAGACCGGTTCCGAATTCAGTACCACACGATACATATTATCGTCGCGTTGCTGTATCTCCTCGAGAACCTCCATAGCATCATCGAGGCGTTGCGAAAGAATAGAGTATTGCGACAACAATTTAGAATTTTCGGCCTGCAGGTCTTTCATCGAGGGAGTCTCAATTAACAGGAAGAATGCAAGAAAAGAGAGACCGCCAAAAATAACAAACAACAGAAAACGGCGCAAAAGAGTCAAGAACCTCTGAGCCAGATTGGGATACACGCGGTCGTATGTTCGTGTTGCCGGGTTAAATATATAATATACTTTTCGCATTCTCTTTTAGATTGTTTCCTCACCCAATTACAGAGCAATAGAACTATTCACGATGCGAAAATAATAAAACCTGCGGTATCCTGCAACAATTTTATAATTTATCGAGCCGAATTGAAAAAGTTAATAAATTTCAAAATACCAAAAGATTCAAGTTTCAAACAAAATAATAATTTTACGCCAACCTGTCGACTATACGGTGTCATCTTTATCAATCTTTTTTCGTTTTTTTCGTGCTTTTATTGTAACTTTGCACATTTGTGGGATATAAGAGAAAACTACACACTTTCCACCATACCACAACAGGAAACAGAGAAACGAAAAAACAATAAAAAAATATAGATATGCTCACTTCAAAAGAGATTAGAGAATCGTTTAAGAGATTCTTCGAGGAGAAGGGCCACCTTATTGTGCCATCGGCTCCTATGGTTGTTAAAGACGACCCCACACTTATGTTCACCAATGCCGGTATGAACCAGTTCAAGGATATTATTCTTGGTAATGCTCCCGCCAAAAGCAAACGTGTTGCCGACTCGCAAAAATGCTTGCGCGTAAGCGGAAAGCATAACGACCTCGAGGAGGTGGGACACGACACATACCACCACACTATGTTCGAGATGCTCGGCAATTGGTCGTTTGGCGATTACTTTAAAAAAGATGCCATAGACTGGGCTTGGGAATACCTTACCGAGGTTGTCAAGTTGGACCCGAATCGTCTGTATGCAACAGTTTTCGAGGGCGCGAAGTCCGAGAACCTGGAGCGAGACAATGAGGCTGCCGCTATTTGGGAGAAGCACCTGCCTGCCGATAGAATTCTAAACGGCAACCTCAAGGACAACTTTTGGGAGATGGGCGATACAGGTCCCTGCGGTCCCTGTTCCGAAATACATATCGACCTGCGTAGCGACGAAGAGCGTGCAACCATTCCCGGTCGCGACCTTGTAAACGGTTCACATCCTCAGGTCATTGAGATTTGGAATCTTGTATTTATGCAATATAACCGTATGTCGGATGGACATCTCGAGGAGTTGCCTGCAAAGGTTATAGACACAGGTATGGGTTTCGAACGTCTGTGCATGGCATTGCAGGGTAAGACATCGAACTACGACACCGATGTATTCCAACCCATAATCAAAGCCATTGGAGAAATTTCAAACAAGGTATATGGCGACGATGCACAGACAGACATAGCGATGCGTGTTATTGCCGACCACATACGTACTATCTCGTTCTCAATAACAGATGGCCAGTTGCCATCGAACGCCAAAGCAGGATATGTAATTCGTCGCATATTGCGTCGTGCGGTACGTTACGGCTATACATTCCTTGGTCAGAAACAGGCATTCATGTACAAACTGGTTCCCACACTTATAGAGAACATGGGCGATGCATACCCCGAACTGAAACAACAACAGGAACTTATAACCAAAGTGATTAAAGAGGAAGAGGAGTCGTTCCTGCGTACTCTTGCAACCGGTATGAGTATGCTCGACAAGATTATAGCAACAACTAAAGCCGATGGTAAAGATGAGATAAGCGGTGTTGAGGCATTTACACTCTACGACACATTCGGATTCCCCATCGACCTTACACAATTAATTCTGCGTGAGAACGGTTTGAGTGCAAACATGGACCAGTTCGACGAAGAGATGCAAAAGCAGAAAACACGCGCGCGCAATGCCGCATCGGTTGAAAACGGTGACTGGGTAACAGTAAACGAAGGCGATAGCACTTTCGTTGGTTACGACAACACCGAATACGAGACAACAATATTGCGTTATCGCCAGACAAAGCAAAAGAACCAGACACTATACCAGATTGTATTGAAAGAGACACCTTTCTATGCCGAGAGTGGCGGTCAGGTAGGAGATACCGGTGTACTTGTTTGTGGCGATGAACGTATTGAGGTGATAGATACCAAGAAAGAGAACAACCTGCCAATACATATTACAAAGGTATTACCTGCTACCCCCGAAGCGACATTCCATGCCGAGGTAAACATAAAGAAACGACTTGCATGTGCTGCAAACCACTCATGTACCCATTTGTTGGACCAAGCACTACGCGAGGTATTGGGAACACACGTTGAGCAGAAGGGTTCTTTGGTTACTCCCGACGCCATTCGTTTCGACTTCTCACACTTCCAGAAGGTTACCGACGAGGAGATTTCCAAAGTAGAGAGAATTGTTAATGCACGTATTCGCCAAAACATTCCTCTTACCGACCACCGTAACATTCCTATCGAGGAGGCAAAGAAATTGGGTGCCATAGCCCTTTTTGGCGAGAAATACGGCGACCATGTTCGTGTTGTTCAGTTTGGAACATCCATTGAATTCTGTGGTGGTACTCATGTTCCTGCAACAGGTAACATAGGTATGGTTAAGATTATATCGGAGAGTTCCGTTGCCGCAGGAGTACGTCGTATTGAGGCTATCACAGGCGAAGCACTCGAAGACAACCTGAACAAGATGCAGGAGTTAATGAAAGAGATACATGCTCTCTTTAACAATGTACCCAACCTAAAGGCAACAATAGTAAAATCCATTGCCGAGAACGCCGAACTGAAGAAGGAGATTGAGGAGTATGCCAAAGAAAAAGCGGCAAACGCAAAAGAGAAGTTACTGCAAGAGATTAAAGAGAAGAGCGGTGTGCGTTACATAAGCACAATACTCCCGTTGCCTGCTACCACCATTAAAGACATTGTATTTATGTTGCGTGCAGAACAACCCGAAAACCTGCTTATTGTAATTGGAAGCATTCACAACGACAAGCCTCAACTTACCATATCGGCGACAACAGACCTTGTTGAACGAGGAATAAACGCCGGTAAGATTGTAGGACAGGCTGCCAAATTAATGCAAGGCGGTGGAGGCGGACAACCCCACTTTGCCACAGCAGGCGGTAAGGATGTAAATGGCTTACGCAATGCTATTGATAAGGTTTTTGAATTAGCAGAAATCTAATACAAACGATAAACGACCGAATTTTATTTCGGTCGTTTATCGTTTATTCCTTCCAATTTACCAAATAAAGTTTCTCACTTGCACGAGTGAAAGCCGTATATAACCAACGATAGAAATCGGTAGTCAATCCATCATTGGGAACAAAGCCCCTATCTAGAAAAACATGTTTCCACTGACCACCTTGTGCCTTATGACATGTTACCGCATAGCCATACTTAACTTGCAGGGCATTAAAATAGGGATTCTTACGAACCTCCTCCATTCGTTTTCTTTTTGATTTTATTTCGGGATAATCCTCCCAAACAGCATTAAAAAGCCTATCACTCTCCTCTTTTGTAAGTGATGGCGATTCGCTTGTGAGTGTATCCAGAAGAATCTTTACATCCATCTCGCAATCCTCGTAATCGATAAAAGAGAGCGTTACATCGGCAAAACGGAACCCATACATACACTCCACCCCACCGACACGTACAATTTCTGCAATATCTCCGTTTGCTATAAAATCTATTTTCTCAAGCAGAGTCTTATCCTCTTTCCCCAACTCCTCACGCCAGTAGTAATTATTTTTTACCACCATAAGCAGGTCGCCACGGTTCAGTTCATCTTCGCGATAGAGTATGCGCCTGCGTATTCCTTCATTATAGATATTCGCACGTTTATTAGAACGACAAAGAATTATTGTTTCATCCATTCCCACATTGGAATAGCAACCCTCTATAGCCTCTATAAGTTCATCGCCCGAGACACAGCACAAGTCGGGAAACCCTTTAAACTCTATCTTAGGCATATACCCCATATCGCTATTTGCTATTATATTGCGTAACATGGTAGCATTCTGCAGAATACCCGAACCATCCATTTGTCGCATAACCTGTGTCATTTCCACCTCTATAACATTTAGAAACATAGAACGCAGATATTGCGGTGAGAGAGCAGGAGAGAGTTGTTCGCCTACCGGAGGTAATTGTGCCGTATCGCCAAGTAGCAGTAATGAGCAACCATCTCCCGAATATACAAACTCCACAAGATCGTCGAGTAATGCACCCGAACCGAAGCCCGACATTCCTTCGTTAGCAATCATAGAAGCCTCATCTACGATAAACAAAGTATGCTTTGCTCTGTTCTCCATAAGAGTAAACACAGAGCTGTTCAATATCGATTTTTGTCTATAAATACATTTATGAATGGTGTAAGCGCTTTTTCCCGAATAGTTCGAAAACACTTTCGCTGCACGACCTGTAGGGGCAAGCAAAACACTCTTTCGTTCAAGACGCTCCAAGGTACGTACCAATGCCGATATAAGTACTGTTTTTCCGGTTCCGGCATAACCGCAAAGCAAGAAAACCTTACGTTCTTTTTCGGACATAAGAAATTCTGCCAACATTTCTATTGTTTTTTCTTGCTGAACTGTTGGAACAAAAGGAAAATTTAATTTAATTTGCGATGCTAAATATTTATTTATCACTTTTTGACAATAAAAAAGGTATAGAAAAACAATATTCCGTTTTTTTATCTTATTTTTGCAAGGATTAAACGGGGGGGGCATATACAGTTTTAATGTCTGTGCCTTTTACTTCGCGAAAATACGTAAATTAAATAAAAGAAATAATATAATCGTATGAAAAAACATTTATTAAATCTTTCACTCGTTGTAGTGATTATGGGTATGTTATTTATCTGCGTTCGCAGTATCATGGACCCTATTGAGTTTTCTGAGGAGCGTGCAAACCGCGAGAAAGCAATCATCGCTCGTTTGATCGACATTCGTACAGCACAAATTGAGTATCGTAATAACCACGAAGGTGCTTATACCGATAACTTCGACAGCCTCATCGACTACATTAAGAATGCAAAGATGCCTATCGTATTGAAAGAGGGCGAGTTGAACGACGACCAGTTGGAAAGAGGACTAACCGAAGGTAAAGTTCTTGAGATGATTGCCAAAGCACAAAAGACCAACAAATGGGGCGAAGTAGACAAAGAGGGATTGCGTGGCTTCCGTCGTGATACATCTTGGATTGCACTCATTGATACAATATATCCCAAAGGTTTCATTGCCGACTCATTGGCATACGTTCCTTACGGTAACGGTGAAAAGTTTGTAATGGAGACAAGATGCGACACCACCAAATCGGGTACCGCACAGTGGCTCTTTGAGGCTCGTACCGATTTTAAGGTTTATCTTGGCGGTATCAACGATCAGGAGTTGAACAACCTCATCAGCCAGATGAACAAACTAAAACGTTATGCAGGTCTCAAAGTGGGCGACGTAGAGAACCCCAACAACAATGCCGGTAACTGGGAATAATCACTCTATGAACGGAGTGGGAATAGACTCTGACAAAACATTATCCATTCGTATAAGTACGGATGGATTTTGTTTTTGCAGTTATACGGCAACATCGCCCGATACTCTGCAATACTATGAGTATGAGGTGGATAACGAACAGACATTGGCATCGAACATAGACAGGGCATATACCGCGTGTCCATTCTTATCAAGTAATAAATACAATCGGGTAAATGTTATTATATCAACCGGCGACTTTACCACACTGCCGGCAGAACATGACAACCCCAATGAATATGGCAATATCTACCGTTGCTGTTTCCCCCAGTCGGACGAAAACATTGAGATTATTGCCAATAAACTGACGGCACAAAACATAACCATATTGTTTCCCATAGACAAAGTACTATACAACCGTTTGAATGAATTGGGTAATGTTTCGTACTACACCCCAGCCGGTATTCTTATGGGTTACATTGCTCGCAAGCCATTCGAAGCATCGAAATACCTTTTGACATACATGCAGAAAGGCAAATCGTTGCTATTGGCTATAACAGACAGTAAATTGCAACTGGCAAATAGTTTTGCCTCGCTCGATATAAACGACCAGGCATACTACCTGTTAAGCATATGGAAGGAACTGGGATTGTCGCAAACCGACGACACACTGTTCATGTGTGGCGACAACACTGTGGAAGAGATAAGCCCCATTGTCAGCCGTTTCATACAACACCTCAAACGAATAAACCCCAATAAAGAGTTCCGTTCCAACATACTTAATAAGATTAAGAATATACCATTCGACCTGCAAGCCCTACTACTATGCGAATAATAAGCGGAAAATATAAAGGACGACATTTCGACATACCCCGTAACTTCAAGGCACGTCCGACAACCGATTTTGCCAAAGAGAACCTGTTCAATATATTGTTGAACTATACCGATTTTGAGGAGACAACCGCTCTCGACCTTTTCTCGGGAACAGGCAGTATAAGCCTCGAGTTATTGTCGCGTGGCTGTTCGAGTGTTACATCGGTGGAGATGGATTCACTGCATTTTACACACCTTAAAAGAAGTGCTGCATTGCTTAAGGACGACAATTGGCATCTTGTACGCGACGATGTATTCCGTTTTCTTCGCCGTTGCACAGCAAATTACGATATTATTTTTGCCGACCCGCCATATGCATTAAAAGGCCTACCCGAGATACCCGATATGGTAATGCAAAGCAACATACTAAAAAAGGGAGGTATATTCATTTTTGAACATGGTAAGGACAACGATTTCAGCGACCATCCCAATTTTTTTCGTCACATAGCCTACGGCAGCGTCAATTTCACCTTCTTTGAGAACAAGGAGTAGTACTACAGCAAAGGAGACAACAACCTTGCTACCGATTCCAAGCAGCGTTGCATACGAGTGCGTTCTCTGTATTCTTTCAATGTCAATTGCCTGCACGACTTAATATCGTCCATGAATATAGACCTTAAGCGACAAGCGACATCGGCATCGTAAACATAGGTGTTTACCTCGAAATTGTAATAGAAACTCCGGAAATCGATATTTGCCGACCCTACGACCGAAAGCATATCGTCGGAAACAAACATCTTGCTATGCAGGAAACCTTCACGGTAAAGATATATTTTGACCCCCGCATTCAACAGTTCCCCTAAATAGGAATATGCAGCATAGTCGGCAATGCGGCTGTCGGAGTGTATGGGAATCATCAAGCGCACATCTACCCCCGACCGCGCAGCATTCTGTATGGCCATAAGTACCGTATCGTCGGGCATCAGATATGGCGTTTGCATATACACATACTCCTTGGCATTCAGCAAGGAGATGGTGAACCCACTCATTATTGTACGGCAATAACCTGTGGGGTTCGATGTTACTATCTGCGCCAAGGCACCTTTACCAAAGTTCATCATAGGAAAATACCGTTTTCCCGATACTAATGAACTGTCTGCAAAGAACCAATCGGCAAGAAAAGTTATCTGCAAGCCATACACCGCACTGCCACGCAGCACCAGCATGGTATCGCGCCACTTGCTCCACCTGCCACCTGTAATATAACGGTCGGCAACATTGAAACCACCCACAAAACCCACTTTGCCATCTATAACCACCACCTTACGATGGTTCCGATAGTTTATTTTGTTTGTAAGCAGCGGAAAGCGCACCTTAAGAAAAGAGGCAACATACCCACCTGCCTTACGTATCTCATCGAAGAAAGATGGTTTTACCGACCAACACCCCACACTGTCATATATTACACGTACCTCTACCCCCTCACGTGCCTTTTCCACAAGAGCATCGCGCAGAGCAACACCTGTTGCATCATCCTCAAAGATATAAAACATAAGATGAATATGCTCTTTTGCATCACGCACCTCTTGTAACAGATTATTCATGAAATCCCGACCGTCTGTTATGATATCTACGGTAGAATGTCCGGTAAGGTGAGCGTCGGCACTATTCTCAAAAAAAGATATTAACCCTGCATATTCCTTAGGAGGTTCAAGAGCAATATGTTCCGGATACGATAATTTGCTACGTCGCATTATTTGCGACAAAGAACGTCTGTTTATGTAACGCAGACGACGCGTATCCCACCCGAAGAAGAAATAGAGCAATAACCCCAAGAGAGGAAGAAATATAAGAAGCAAAATCCACGACACAGTCTTCACCGGATTACGGTTATTCAGCACCACCTTAAGTGTAATATATACTGCAACAGGCAAGTTCAGCAAAAATATTACTCTAAGGAATAGTTCAAGAGATAAATCCGGGTTCATACTATTTCAACAGATAAAAGTTCTTTTATATAGAAATTTAAACAACTTCTAATATCGTTTGATTTTATACTGCGAAAATAGATAAAAATAGAATATGATGTAATGTATAGTTGTTAAAAAACATATAAGATTTATCGGAATCCACCGGGACCGCCCATACCGCCACGCACACCGGGACCACCCAT
The DNA here is from genome assembly GCA_964512955.1 of uncultured Bacteroidaceae bacterium. Lineage (GTDB taxonomy): Bacteria > Bacteroidota > Bacteroidia > Bacteroidales > Bacteroidaceae > HGM04593. Next base: position 4,121 of record CAZEKX010000026.1, on the reverse strand, counting down.
GCCACGCTCGGGACGGCCATAACCTGGAACGTCCCTTCTGTCGGAAGGTGCATCTTTGCCACCCATGCTGTTGAACTTATATATAACATGCAACATACAATAACTATATATTGAATTGCTACGTGTATCACGACGCATGAAAGCATTGATTGTACGACTTACATTGCTCTGTTCATGCAGAATATCATACATTTGGAATGTAACAGTAAGAGCATTTCTTGCAAGGAAACTCATGGACAGTTGTGCATTCCACAGCAATTCATTGGTATTGAATGCCGGGTCGTCGAACCCTCTTCTACTGCTCATGGAAATATCGGTGGATAACTGCATGTTATGCCAAGGAATATTTACATTGCCACTAGGACCGTATGAGAAGATATATGTTTCAATATTATTATCGGGTTGCAGTTTGTTGTCGGAGTGGTTATAATCGATTGAACCGTTAAGTGTGATATCGAAAATATCGTTTCTGTATCCAAACTTAAGACGCTCACCCAACCTCAATGTATTATTAGAATTTTTCTGCGACGAACTGTTACGGTCTACACTTATATAAGAGACCTGTCTGTCATAACCTGCAGTTGTAAAAGCACTATACGTAAATTTCTTGTTTGCCTGAATGGCATCGTTATATCCAAAGCCTCCATTGACACTCCAATTACCATTTATATTTTCGGGTTGTGTGGTACGCCCTCCGGTTGTTTCGTCATATAAAACCTTTTGGCTGATACTATTGAGTGTATTCGACATACCAATGTTAGCCATTATGCTACGTTGAGCATCGGGATTATTTGTATTAAAGTGCGCATTAAAACGGTGGGTAAACGACGGTTTCAATCCCGGGTTACCCTTTCTTATGTTAAGAGGGTCGGAATTGTCGGTAACATCGAGCAGGTCGGTCATCGAAGGTTGAGCGGTAGTACCTCTATAAATAACATTCAACGTTGTGGTTTTATTCCACTTATATCGCATGCGTATGTTGGGACTGAAGTTGTAAACATTGCGTTTGAGCAGTGTGTCTATTCCCAAATAGTCCATTCTCGACTGTTGCGGCATCCACGTTACTCCTGCACTAAGGTTCATCTTCGATGTAACATAACGGAACATCAGTTGCGCCTCGTGACGCATATTACGGTATGTAGAGAAACGGCTCAGATCATTGCTAAGCAGTGTTTCGTAATCGGCAGGCAGGCCGGGAAAATGATAGTCCCTGCCAAGCATAGGAGTGTAGTCGGCAACATCATCGAGTATATATGTAGAACGGTCGCTGTTCTGGTAACTATAATTAAAACGGTAACTCAACTGCAAGAAGAGGTTCTTAAGTATTGGTTCGGTATAACTCAAACGTACATCGTAGTTCCAATTGGTATTGGGTGTTTCGGAGTAGCGTTTACGCTCATATCCATTACCGGCACTCTCTTTGTAATAATGAACATTGTTAAGTGAGAAATTTTTCCTCTCACTATCGTCATAGCCAAAACCACCACGCAAAGTAATGTTTCTACCCGGTTTATTAAGCCTGCGGTTCACCTGCAGATTTGCACTGATATTACGGCTCACACTACCCGAAAGAGTTTCATTGTCGTTGCGGTTCACTGCCACCCCTTGCAGTTCGTCGGGAACATCACCAAACTCCTGCATAAGATAGTTATACCCCTGCTCAAAAGGATTGTCATCGAATGTAGCCGAGAGATCTCTTGCCCAACTGTCGGAAGAAGAGTAACTAAACGAAGGATTGAAAATAATATTTGTAAGCGTGTCGGGCTTCCACTCCAGGCGGAAACTACCATTTAAAATGGTAGAGCATCCAAAAGAGTTACTACGACTATTCACATACTGATTCCCCCCGGCATTCATAAAATATTCCGTAGAGGAGTAACTCCTTACGTCGGAATCGTTATGCCTGTAGTTCACATGTCCGCCAAGTTCAAGTTTGTCTGTCTCAGTGGCAAAGTTAAAACCACCGTTTTTATGTGCAGTCAACCCCGCATTGTTTCCACCGCGTGAAAAGCCTCTGTCGCCCACATTATTTGCCGATAACACCAATGTATATTGCTGTTTATCGGTGAAATAGTTGGCAAGCCCCTTACCCGAATATCTCTCTTTTGTGCCGTATGCAAGATCGGAATTACCAAAGAACCCCCTATTTACACTCTTCTTCATTTGCAAGTCGAGCACAGTCTCCTCCTCACCATCATCTATGCCTGTTACCTCACTAAAATCGCTTTGTTTATCGTAGAACTTAACCTTGTCTACTACATCTACAGGAATATTTTTCAGAGCCACCTCTTTGTCTGTACCAAAGAAGTCCTTACCCTTCATAAGTATACGGTTTACCTTTTTACCATTTAATGTTATGGAACCGTCATCGGCAATCTCTACACCCGGATATTTTTTTATAAGGTCCTCGAGCATAGAACCCTCCGGTACTCTGAATGCCGAGGTATTATAAACTGTTGTATCCTCAGACATAGTGATAGGTGGAGCGACAGCAACCACTTCGGCCTGTTTCAGAGCCACATTGTCGAGTTTCAACAACACATTGCCAATATTTAATTTTTTACCCGCAGTAACAGTAATATTTCTCTCTACCGTGAGAAAACCCACATAACTTATGCGCATAAGGTAATTACCGGCAGCAACCGAAAGACGTACACCACCGTCGACATCACTTGCCGTACCTTTTACATACACAGTATCGGGCATAGAGTATAATTGCATAGTTGCAGTTGCAAGCGGTTCATTGTCGGGTTCACCGTATATTACACCTTCTACAGTTCCATTCTTATTTACAGATTCCTGCGCCGTTATTGTAACTGCTATAAAGAGTAGGGAGAAAAGAAAAATATAAAATCTCATAATAATTAAAGTATAAACAGGGTATATTGTCCCAATCACCTTTCTTTGACTTTTTTTAAGATAAATAGTTTAATCACAACATTAAAAATTATGCTTAAGTTGGAATATCAGTTTACATATCGTTAAAAACCCTCTGTGAACCATAAAAAAACATTATATTAGCAACATAATAAACAGCAATTACTTAAGTTTCGTACAAGAATGAGCATAAGTGAGCAAAACAGACATAGCAAAGCACTGAAGTTAATAAAACTTATAACAGGAAGAGAGTGCAACACAACGTTTGGCACACAACTATCCAAAGCATTCTCAAATGCCTTTCCAGGCACATGTAACGATGCGACAGAGAGTGCAGGAATAGAGTGTATGCTATACCTGTCACACTTCAAGGCGGGATTCCCTTTGCAAGCACTACGCACCTTTCACACAAATATAAAAGAGGATATATCACCTTTCTCATTCAACTGTAAACAATACGAAAAAATATACTCTCTAATACCACACGAAGCCCTAAATAACGCCATACTGTTAGACAAAGATGCCGAAGAGAAGATATTCACACTAACCAAACAAGATATCCTGGAAGCCCTCGATTTCTTTACCAACCAATAAATATTCTTTAATAAAGATTAAACAACTGTGTAACCTACCCCTGTTTTCAATAATTTATTGTATTTTAGCAACAGCAATAACAAAATAAAACTTTAAAAGAACAAAACCATGAAAAAGAGTACACTACTTTACAGCATAATAGCAACACTCCTGTTCACCACATCGTGTGGAAGCGACGATAACGGTTTCAACCCCTACAATGCACAAGAGAAGCACCCGTTCTACCCCACCGCTCTTACATTCCGTAGCAGTAACAGCAATAGCGAAATAACAGAGGAGTGGACATTTACATATAACGAAGAGAATAAAATAACAAACTACACCTACAAGAAAAACATAAAAGGGAATGACCGAGAGATAGTTGAGACTGCAGAGGGGGCACTCACCTACTTCACCGACTACGAACACAGACAACGTATAAACACCGACATAACATCGACATACACCAGCACCAAACAGGGGCAAACCATTCAATATACACAAACCACCAAAGAAGATGTACGTTTCGATGGCGATTTAATAGCCGGCATAGAGACCACAGGACAACGTAACACGAGTGGCAATATTGAGAATATATCTACCAAAAGAACATTCACCTATGCCAATGACTATTGTACCGGAAGCACATATCGCGACAACAACGGCAATGA
>CAZEKX010000025.1:0-27382 GCA_964512955.1 uncultured Bacteroidaceae bacterium | reverse complement strand
ATTGAATTCGGGCAAAAAACTGCGCCCCATACCTGCAAAAAGAAAAAGAGCAACTACCAACAGCACAGCAAGCGACCCGATAATGGATTTAGAGTGATTGAGTGCCCAATCGAGCGATGCTCCGTACTTACTGAGCAACCACCTGTCAACCCAACTCTTCTTTTCGCGACGAGTGAGGTATTTATCGCCTGTAAGCATTATCTTACATAGGAGCGGAGTAACTGTCATTGCCACAAGCAACGACATTACAAGTGCAACAAGATATGCTATACCAAGAGGTTTGAGCATGCGCCCCTCGAGACCGCTAAGGAAAAAGAGAGGCATGAATGTTACCATTATTATGAGTGTTGCATGTATTATTGATGCACGTATCTCGGAAGAGGCCTCGAAAACAACACGATAAGTTGAGATGCGCTCTTCGGCAGGTTTTGCATGATTTTCACGCAGACGCTTATATACATTCTCGACATCGATAATGGCATCATCCACAAGTGAACCTATGGCAATACACATACCTCCAAGTGTCATTGTATTGATATCCATACCGAACAGATACAATACTATGAGTGTTCCAAACAATGAAAGCGGTATTGCAAGGATGGAGATAACAGTTGTACGCAAACTGGTGAGAAAGAGGAAAAGCACCAATATTACACATATTGCACCCTCTATAAGTGCCTGTCCCACATTGTTTACCGACGATTGTATATAGTCGGCTTGACGGAAGATTTCGGTGTCGAGAGTTACGTCGGCCGGCAACGATTTTGCAATATCCTTGAGATTACGCTCTATATTTTCTGTAACATCGAGAGTATTTATATTGGGTTGCTTGGATATTGAAAGTATTACAGCCGGAGTACCACTCATTGAAGCATATCCTTGACGAACGGCACCTGCAATAACCACATCGGCAACATCGGCTATACGTACCGGCGCATCACCATTCATTTTAACGAGAGTGCTACCCAACTCATCGATGTTATTGGTACGCCCCATTCCACGCAGATTGTACTCGTTTCCATAATCACGGACAACACCACCACCCACATTCACACTCATGGAAGCAACTGCACTCTCGAGTTCTTGCATGGTAACACCATACATATCCATCTTTACCGCATCGGCAAGCACTTGATACTGTTTGTAATCACCACCTATGATTGTAACCTGCGATACTCCACCTGTTGCCAGTATCGCCGGTTTTACAATCCACTCGGCAAGTGTTCTCAACTCCATCATGGATGTTGTGTCCGATTGCATTCCTATAAACAGGATTTCACCCATAACGCTCGACTGTGGCGCAAGCATGGGGACAATTCCATCGGGCAACTCTCCTGTTATTGAGACTAACTTTTCACTTATTATTTGTCGGGCCTTGTATATATCCATACCCCAATCGAACTCCACCCATACAAAAGAGAAGCCTTGCGATGAACTGGAACGTACACGACGCACATTCGAGGCACCGTTTACAGCGGTTTCAATTGGAAATGTTACAAGTCGCTCAATCTCTTCGGGGGCCATGTCGGCTGCATCGGTAAGTATTACCACTGTAGGCATTGTGAGATCGGGAAAGACATCGACTTCGATTTTCTTTGTGGAATATATTCCACCGATAACCACCAACAGTACCGCAAGCAGCACTAACAACCTATTATCGAGAGAAAATTTTATTATTTTGTTAAGCATAATAGATTCAACTAATTAAGTTCTTAATGAACATGTCCCGCATGAGGATCGAGAGTTGCGGCACCTTGCGATAATTTTATAGAAACAGCACCCTTTGAAACCACACGCTCACCCTCGTGCAACCCACTTATAACCTGCACATTTATACCATCTGTTTCGCCAATATTAACCTCGCGCTTCTCGAACGAAACAGGCGTATGCTGAACAAACACGAAGAAATTACCCATCTCCTCGACCAATGCAGTACGAGGTACAACCACCTTTGCCTCACCGGTAGAGAGCGACGAAGAGATGTAAAGTGTTACAATGCTACCGGGAAGCACATCGCGCATATTCTTTGCCGTAATAGTAACCGGTATCATGTTGCAACTGTTCACAGAATGACCTATAGTGGAAATTTCACCATCGATATCCTTTAGCGACAAGAGACAACCATTGGAGAGTTCTATATTTGCATTTGAAGCATTACGCAGGAGAGCGGCATAACGTACAGGAAGTTCTGCTTTTATATTAACCGCTCCACTACGCTGTATTGTTACGAGAGGAGTTCCCGGAGCAACATAATCGCCATTGGCAACCTTTAAATCTGCTATGTATCCGTCAAAAGGAGACCTAAGCAGCATACTACTGCCATTGAAACTGCGTTTCATGCTGTTGTAGTGTGCTTCGGTCTGTCGTAATACAGCCTGTGCATTCTCAAACTCCTTTTGTGATACAATTTTGTCGTTATATAAAGATAATTTACGCTCATAATCGGCCTTTGCTACCTCATAATTACTCTCAGCTTCGGCAAACTTCACCGATGCATCGTTCTCGGTTACATCACCACCATCGAGCGAAAGGAGAGGCATAGCAGAAGTTACACTCTTACCAGCCAACAGATTATCGATATAACGTACACGTCCAGCCGATGTAGCCACAATAGTTACTTCGTTGTCGGGGGTTACTGCCACCTCGGCTGCAACCTTTACCGAACCATTGAATGTACTCTTTTTTACAGTCTCTGTTGAAAAATCTATTTTCCAACTTTGCTCCTTTAAGAAAGAGATTAGATTCTCGTCGACATGACTATGCTCTGCAACTTCGTGTGAATGTGTGTGTACATCGTGATGATGCTCATGTGAGTGTTCGTGAGAATGGTCGTGATTACAACCTTCGGCTACATGCACAGGAACAGCAAAATGTACGTCACCACCGGCATGGCTAAGTGTATAATTCAAGACTCCCTTCCCGGCTATAGTGGGGGTAAGTTCAAATTCATACATTCCATGATGTATGGGATTCACATTTAGCGCAGTGGAACGACCATTTACTACAAGAGAGAGCGTCAATGGGGCATCACCCACCGGCTTAAAGTCGCTCAATTGTGTGATATAAGTTGTTATGTGAGACGATGCTCCTGCAACAAGTTGTTGCATACGAACAAATAGTTCGTGAGTATTATTGTATTGTGTAAAGTCGTGCAATACAACTTCATGTGCATCATGATTGTGGCTACTATGAACATGATTGTGATTATGCGCACTTTCTCCACAACCAGATAAAGCCAATGCAACTATTGTTGCAAAAGCAAAAAAGAATATGTTTTTCATAAATTATTTTTCCGCAAATGCGAGTTGAACAAATAGTTATAGAACACCTATGTTAATAAAGGAACATTCAGGCAACAGATTGCCCGAAAAGATAGAATGGCGGTGCTCTTAAACCCGAAGAAAAGAACGTATCATCGGGAATCTTAGGATATATGTATACCTGTAATTTACGACAACATGTCTGTTCCACAACAGGCAGGTCATATTGTGGCAAAGCAAGCAAAAGAGGGCTTTGCATGCCATGCACTATTTTACAATGTTCGTTATGTTGTTCGAACAGTATCTTTTCGCTATCGAGACAAACAGAACCTTCGTGGTTGTGATGAGTGCAATCGGTATGATTACAAGTAGCGGTATCATGACAATGAGTACCAAGACATATTACTGTAATAGGAGTTATATTTTCGGCAATATACGTTACATGATGATGATGTGGCAAAACACGCCCTATTAATAACACAATAAGTGCCACTATTACAAAAAGGGACGATATGATGCGCTTTATTTTCATCTATTGTATATTACAAAATTGTTGCAAGTTTACAAAATTTATTTCATAACTTTATTATAGAAATATGAATCTATTTTACTCTCTTTTTTGCAGCCCATTCCTTGTCGATATAATTTTCCAGGAGTGTACAAGAATGAGCACTGAATTCGAGTCCTTCGGCTATAACCGAGTTCCATAAATCATGTGGCAAAGCATATAATTGTTTGCGAGATATATTATTGGTTATCAGGCCATAGACCAATCCCGCATTAAAATTATCCCCTGCACCTACTGTACTACAAACCTCAACTTTCTTTGCAGGATACTGCTGTGAATACTCTTTGGTATAGAGATGTACATTACCACCTCCGCGTGTATATATAAAGTTGGGACAGTAGAACATTATTTTGTCTTTATATATACAGTCTGCATCGGTTAGTCCGTAGAGATTCTCAAAGTCGTCGAGTGAACCACGCACAATATCGGCATACTCAAGGTTCTCAATGAGTGCCTCACTCAATTTCAGACGCTCATCGATATGATTCTTACGGAAATTTATATCGTAATAGAGTATTGCTCCTTGTTCACGGGCATACTCCAGAAAACTTTTTGTTTTACTGCGCAAAACAGGATTTAAGACAAAATATGAGCCGTAAACCACCACATCGTCGGCATTTATTTGAGGAAAATCGACTTCTAAACGATTGTTGGGATAGTCTTTATAGAAGAGATATTCGGCATCGTTGTTATCATTAAGAAAAGCAAGAGACAGAGGCGACTTACCATTGGCAAAAGAGCATACCGAAGAAGCATCGACACCGCTATCTCGCAAACCGTCAAGAATCATTTCTCCTACTTTATCATTACCAACCTCGCTTATAAATGCAACATTTAACCCAATGCGTCCCAAAGATATCATGCTGTTGAAAGTGGACCCACCGGGTACGGCCTTAACAGGCATATTATTCTTAAAAAGAATATCCAACACCGTCTCTCCTATTCCAATAACCTTTCTCATATTCGCCACAATATATCGATTCTATTCTTCGTTCGAAAACAATATTCTCTCTAACTCTTCGATGTTATTTGCAACAAGCATACTTTTACAAAGTTCACAACGAATGAAACCTTTTTGACAATAATCATTCAGCATAGCAAGCAGACTATCCCAAAAACCTTTGGCATTGTATAGTACTATGCGTTTATTGTGATAACCGATTGTTACACCTGCCATAAGGTGGAATAGTTCGTCGAGAGTACCTATTCCGCCCGGCAATGCTAAAAGTATATCACTATTTGCAATTATTGCATCTTTCCTATCGCTAAGATTTTCTGTAACAATCCTATCGTCTAATTGTCTGCTTACTCTATCTCTTTTTATAAGTATTTGAGGAACTACACCTACCACACGACCACCATGGGATTTCATACTCATAGCCACTGTTTCCATGAGACCGGCAGCAGCACCTCCATAAAAAAGGGTTACACCTCTACTTCCCAATAGTGCGCCCACACTGCGTGCTTCAACTACATATTCAGTATCTATCTGCTCCGATGCAGCACAAAACAATCCAACACTCTTCACCTGCATATTAAAGACTTTGCATGTCGTTAAGTCGCTTATATACCCCGTTGAGTGCAAGCAGTTCGTCGTGAGTTCCACGCTCCACTATACGTCCATCCATAAGAACACATATTTCATCGGCATTCTTAATGGTAGATAAACGGTGCGCAATAGCAATTGTAGTACGTGTCTTCATGAGACGTTCCAATGCCTCCTGAACAAGACGTTCACTCTCGGTATCAAGTGCCGATGTAGCCTCGTCGAGTATGAGGATAGGAGGATTCTTAAGTATCGCACGTGCGATACTTATACGTTGGCGCTGTCCGCCCGATAGCAAGCAACCTCTGTCGCCCACTATGGTGTCGTAACCATTCTCCGATGCAGTTATAAAGTCGTGTGCATTGGCAATCTTGGCAGCCGCTATAACCTGTTCCATTGTTGCATTCTCAACTCCGAATGTTATATTGTTATAGAATGTATCATTAAAAAGAATTGCCTCTTGATTTACATTACCTATAAGAGAACGCAAGGATTTAACAGCCATATCCTTTACATTTACACCGTCTATGAGCAGTTCTCCTTCTGTTACGTCGTAATATCGAGGTATCAAGTCGACCATTGTCGATTTTCCGGAACCAGACTGCCCTACGATAGCAATTGTTTTACCCTTACCTATTTTGAGATTAATATTACTGAGTACCTGTTTTTCGCCATCGTATGAAAAGGAGAGATTCTTATATTCTATTTCTCGTTCCAATCCATTAACTGTTAATGCATTTGGTTTATCGGTTATATTATTCTCGGCCTGTAAAATTTTATCAATACGTTCCATTGAAGCCAAGCCTCGAGGTATATTATACCATGTTTTTGAAAGGTCCTTCAATGGATTTATGATACTATACAAGATTGTAAGGTAATAAATGAATGATGAAGCAGATATGGGAGAATTGTCGCTAAGAATAAGCGTTCCTCCAAACCAAAGTACAATAACAATAACACATGTTCCCAGCAATTCACTTACAGGATGAGCCATTGCCTGACGTAGAGTAACTCGCATAACCGCAGTACGTAATTCATTGCTACATTTGAGGAAACGTTTAGACATTTTACCTTCGGCAAGGAACGCCTTTATAATACGTAAACCACCAAGTGTCTCTTCCATTTGAGACATTGTTTCGCTTAATTTCGATTGAGCCAAAAGCGATTTCTGTTTCAATTTACGACCAACAACGCCCATAACCCATCCTAAACTAGGGATTACCAATATTGTAAACAGGGTTAATTCCCAACTCACATACATCATCGTAGCAAAATAGAGTATTATGAATGTTGGATTTTTTATGAGCATATCGAGTGAACTTGCAATCGAGTTCTCCACCTCTATTACGTCGCCACTCATACGGGCTATTATATCACCTTTCTTTTCCTTTGAGAAGAATCCTAAAGGCAATGACATTACCTTATCGTAGAGTTGTGTTCGAATATCGCGTACAATACCGGTACGCAAAGGTATTATTGCCGCAGAGGAACCATAATAACTTGCTGTTTTCATAAGTGTCATTACAACAAGAAACAATCCTAGAAGAAGCAAGGTCATTGAGGCACCGTTTGACTCGATATAACTGCTTATATAGTAATTGCAGTTATTGAGAAATATGTCCTGCATATTCTCGGAATTTACCGTATCCCAAGGAATGAATTCCACATTTGCACCATCTTCTATTTTGAAAAGAATATTCAGAATAGGGATAATAACCATAAAAGAGAATACATTTAATATTGCCGATAACAATGTAAAGAACAACGACAATGCAAGATACTTCTTGTAAGGAGGTACAAACCTTTTTAGAACCTTAAAAAACTCTTTCATATATACTGTTTTTCATAAACGGTGGTATAAATACTACGATAAACAGCCACCCATGTTAAAATACCGTGCGAAGATAGCCATTTTTATTTGTTTCTGCATACTATATTCTCTTTTTTTAAGGCAGATTATTACATTAAAAGAGATATTTACCGTATTTTAGCAACATGAAACAGAAGGTTCTATTAACATTTATAATTCTGCTGTCGCACCTATATACTACAGCACAAGAAAACACTCCACAAGATACACAGAAATTGTATGTTGTGGGAACAAGCCTTCACAACGGAGAATACATTCCACACATACAGTTACCTACGTATTATGCATACGCTCCAATAAAGTTCAAGAATAAAAGACAAAGAAAAGAGTACAACAGATTGGTGCGTGATGTAAAAAAAACTCTTCCTTTGGCAGTGGAGATACGCACTATAATAATTGAAACATATGAATATTTGCAAACACTGCCCAACGAAAAGGCGAGGGAGAAACACCTCGAAAAATTGGAAAAAGGTTTAAAAGAACAATACACCCCAAAAATGAAGAAACTGACACTGCGACAAGGTAAACTGCTTATAAAATTAGTAGACCGCGAATGCAGCCAGAGTGCCTATCAACTGGTAAAACTATTCATGGGTAGTTTCAAAGCGGCATTTTATAACACTTTTGCATCGCTCTTTGGGGCTAGTTTGAAAAAGAGTTACGACCCAACCGGAGAAGACTGGATGGTTGAACAGGTTGTGATTAAGGTTATTACCGGACAACTGTAAAGGTTGTACTACCACCATACCGGCATAAGCATTTACAGCCAACCGAACTTACGAGCAAATTCCCATATAACCATCCCAGCCGTAACAGAGACATTTAGCGAATGCTTTGTTCCAAATTGCGGTAACTCTATTGCACCATCGCAAATATCTACCACCTGCTGTTGTACACCCTTGACTTCATTACCAAGAATTACAGCATAACGTTTGTCCCTTTCTACTGTAAAATGTTGCAAAGAGAGACTGTTTTCCACCTGTTCTATAGCATATACAGCATACCCCTTACTACGCAGAGCCTCAACTGCATGCATAGTGTCGGAACAGTATTGCCATTCCACAACATCTTCGGCTCCAAGGGCGGTTTTATGGATTTCACTATGTGGCGGTGTCGCGGTAATTCCACATAGAATTACACGTTCTACACGAAATGCATCGGACGTTCTGAAGACGGAACCCACATTGTGCAAACTGCGTACATTATCGAGGACGATGGTGAGAGGCAATTTATCGGCAAGAGTAAACTCCTCACGCCCAATTCGTCCCATCTCTGTTACAAGTTTCTTTCTCATTTAAAAGAGTTATGCAAATTTGCTCCAATCGGTAAGACGCATATCACCCTCACGCTCAAAAGTGGCATGCATTCCAAGTGCTGCAGCGACATTATGACTTATATGCCCACGTTTCGACATTTGCAAATAGTCCCAAAGCAACTGTTTGTAGTCGGGATGAGCACACTTCTCTATTATTATTTTTGCTCTTTCGTCGGGTCCCTTTCCACGTAGGTCGGCTACGCCATACTCGGTAGCAATTATATTTACATCGTGTTCGGTGTGGTCGGGATGGGTTACCATTGGCACAATAGAACTTATCTTGCCATCTTTTTGCGTAGATGGACATGTAAATATGGAAATATACGCATTTCGTGCAAAATCGCCTGAGCCTCCAATACCGTTCATCAAACGTGTTCCACAGATATGCGACGAATTCACACAACCATAAATATCTGCTTCTATCGCGGTATTCATGGCTATAATTCCAAGACGGCGTATAACTTCGGGACTATTGGATATTTCCGAAGGACGAAGTACCAGTTTATCGCGGAAAAAGTCAAGATTATCGTAAACGTGGTCGAGACATTCGCGACTGAGAGACAACGAGCAGGTACTGCCGGCCTTTACCCTTCCCAATTCCATAAGTTTTATTACAGAATCCTGCAACACTTCGGAATAGAGATACAAAGGAGGTATTTCATTACAGTTTTCCAGCCCTTTAAGGACTGCGTTTGCCACATTTCCGATACCGCTCTGAATAGGTAAGCCCTCTGCCGGTATAATTCCACGCTTCATATCGGAAACTATGAAATCGACAACATTCTCACCTATCTTGCGTGTTACATCATCCAATTCTTTAAAAAGAACAACTTCATTGGGCATATTAACCTCTACAATACCTACCACCTTTTTAGGATCGACCAGAACATAAGGTTTACCAACTCTGTCGTCGGCTTTGTAGATAGGAATTTCTTTACGGTAAGGGGGGTCGAGAGGCTCATAGACATCGTGCAATCCTATTGTATGATGGTAGGAGTTGCGCTCAATAATTATTTTATCGGCAAGATTTGCAACTGTTTGACCTATTCCACCTGCTGTGGTTAAATAGACCTTTCCGTCGGCAGTTATATCTACCGCCTCAAGGATTGCTACATTCACTTTACCCATGAAACCGTAGCGAAGGTCCTGCGCCATGTGCGAAAGGTGCAAATCGGTGTATACCATTTCTTTATTGTTCACGGCATTGCGCACTACAGGATTCGAAAGAAAAGGAGCGCGAAAACGAATAGCCTGTGCACGGGTAAGTTCACCATCGATAGCATCACCTGTAGATGCACCCGAATACAAGTCTATTTTAAAAGGTTTGCCAGCCTCGTGTGCTTCCACTGCACGTTTTGCAACCTCAGGAAGTACAGTCTTAGGTGTTCCCGACAAAGTAAAACCACTGATGCCGACACCGTCGCCATCATTTATATATGTAGCAGCCTCTTGGGCTGTAATTATGCGATAACTCATAGTAATAAAATTATTTTTGTTTAGTATTTTCTATTAAATATCTCGGAGTATAAGAATGCACGTTTCGCCTCTGATTTTGTTTTTATTGATACTTTGTCAGAAGCATTCACAGAATGTATTTTTATCTCCTTTTCCTCTTTTTCTTGTGTTATATATTTTTCCAAACCGGGAAGAGCCTCTTGTTTAAATTTCATTTTAGTTTCCGAACTTTTGGAAACATTTTTTTTAGTTGCTGCTTTAACAGGTTTATCAACGGTTTGAGCAGATTCCACTTTGGGAAAAACCTCGGCAAAGACCATAGGCGGGACATTCTCATTTCCATCAGAGGATTTTACCGTTGCCGGTTCACTCTTTTTATTTTCTAAATATATCTTGTATATCACAAATGGAATACATATAAGAATCGGTGAAAATTCTAATAAAAAGTCAATCATGGTAATTACTGTTTAACATCATCAATGAATATTTCACTAAAGAGTTCATCGAATTTCTCTCCACGTGTAAGACGACCATTTTCAACAGAGACAATCTCTATTCGTCCTTTTACACACAATTTATTATCGTGTAAACGATATATATCCTGCAAGCATATCAATTTCGCTCCTTCGCGCAACATATCTATCACCACGACGAATTCATCATCACCACGTAATGGATTTTTGTATTCCAGAGTAGCCTTGGAAACCATAAAATCTATTCCACTGTTATGCAACTCCGTAAAACTACACCCCAAAGAGGCAAGGAACTCATGACGGGAATGTTCGAGATAGTGCTGATAATTGGCGTTATTCACCACACCTTGAATATCACATTCATAGTCACGAACCTTCATTTCGTAACGAAAAAGTACTCTATTCATATTATAGATATATTTACTTGCAATATTTTCGCAATCTTCGATTGCAAAGATATGCTTTATCTGCAAAAATATCAAATTACGAAAGATGTTTGTTGTTTTTCTAAGTAATTTATCGCTGTTTTTTTACAATTTCTGCTTATCTTCGCAGACGTTTTATAAACCGTTTAATTTACTTTACGTGGAAAATTCCAACAAAAAACTTTTTATAGAGACTTATGGATGCCAAATGAATGTGGCAGACAGCGAAGTTATAGGTTCAATACTGCAAGTCGCAGGATACGAGGTTTGCGAAGATATTAAAGAGGCCGACCTCATACTGCTTAATACATGCTCTATCAGAGACAATGCCGAACAAAAGATCTACGGCCGTCTCGACCAATTGAATGCCATACGACGTGGAAAGAGCACTCTTATCGGAGTTGTAGGTTGCATGGCTGAACGCGTAAAAGAGGAGTTGATAGATAAATATTCAGTAAATATTGTTGCCGGACCCGACAGTTATCTTTCACTACCGGAACTAATAGCCGAGGCCGAGATGGGACATTCGGCAATGAACATTGAATTATCCACCACCGAGACATATCGCGATGTAATTCCCATGCGTATTTGCAGCAAAAATGTATCGGGTTATATTTCAATAATGCGCGGATGCAACAATTTCTGCCATTATTGCGTTGTACCCTACACACGAGGGCGCGAAAGAAGTCGCGATATAAAAAGCATCTTGAACGAAGTAAACGACTTGGTGTCCAAAGGGTATAAAGAGATTATATTGCTTGGACAAAATGTAAATTCCTACCGTTTTGAGTCGGAGGAGAATGAGACAATCACATTTCCGGAACTACTGCGTAAGGTGGCACGCGAAGCACCCGAAACCCGTATAAGATTCACCACATCACACCCCAAGGACATGAGCGACGAAACCCTGCGAGTAATAGCAGAAGAGCCGAATGTGTGCAGAAGCATACACCTTCCCGTACAAAGCGGAAGCACCGCCATGTTAAAGGCTATGAACAGAAAATACACTCGCGAATGGTATATAGACCGTATTGAGGCAATACGTCGCATTGTACCCGACTGCGGATTATCGACAGATATAATAGCCGGGTTCTGTGGCGAGACCGAAGAGGACCACAAACAAACTCTTTCACTGATGGAATATTGCTCATACGACGCAGCATTCATGTTTAAGTATTCGGAACGCCCCGGAACATTTGCAAGCAAGCATATGAAAGACGACATTGAAGAAAAGGAGAAGATACGTCGTTTGAACGAAATTATTGCTTTACAACAAGAATTATCGGCAAAAAATAACAAGAAGTGCATTGGAGAGACATATGAGGTACTTATAGAAGGTACATCAAAACGCTCAACTGCACAATTTTATGGCCGTACAGAGCAAAATAGGACAGCAGTATTCGACCGTAAAAATTACAAAATTGGAGATTTTGTAAAAGTAAAAATATACGACTCCACCGCTGCAACATTGCTTGGGGAGATTGTCGATTGATAGGTTACTTACCAAGTTTATCGCGCATGCGCTCTACGTAGTTCTTGCGCGATTTTTTATTTGGCATAATGCACCAAAGAATCACATAAAAAATACACATTGCACCATGCGTCAATATCGCAAGGACAAGAAACAGAGTACGCAACGTATAAACGTTCCACCTCAAACTCTCGGCCAAACCGGCACAAACACCTCCAAAAACTTTATTATCGGAGCGATATAATTTACCCATATACAATAAGATTTTTCAAAAATTCGACGCAAATATAGAGTAAACAGCCAAAACACGAACAAAACAAAGACAAAAAAAACACTCTCAAATGTTAAACTTTGTTATTATAGCGTAAAATGCGAGATATTTTTTGAAAAAACTCAAGGTTTTCGCAACTTAAAAATATATTTTTGTAGCCAGATTCGGAAGAGTGCGCTCTTTTGAGAAGTGAATATCATAAAATGAATAACAGCAACCATAACGATTGCCCGCTATGCGGAAGCAACAAAATAGAAAAAGACTTCGCCTGTAAAGACCACTTTATAACAGACGAGGTTTTCGACATATATAAATGTTGCGACTGCGGATTTCAATTCACTCAAGGTGTTGCCGAGTTCACCACTGCAACAAAACAAGAGCAAGCACATACCGATTCCGACAACTCTTTCTTTTGCAAAATATATAATTTTGTACATGGCGTAATGTTACGACGCAAAGCGAACATTATAAAGAAGTTGACAATGTTACAAAATGGGAAAATATTGGACTATGGAGCAAAAGAGAGCGATTTTGCCAACACAATGGCAGACAGAGGATGGGACACGACTATTATAAAAACAAAAGAGTGGAGCAACAAAAAGCAAGAATTTAAAGCAGGGATAGAACAGATTGAAGAAGAGAATATCAAATCTCTGCCAAATGAGAGTTTCGACGTAATAACAGCATGGCATGTAATTGAGCATATTCACGATTTTAACAGATTCATGCAAGCATCGAACACATTGCTCGACGAAAATGGTATTTTAATATTAGCATCCCCAAACACTGCATCGTATGATGCAGAGAACTACCGCGAGAATTGGGCAGCATATAATGTTCCGCACCATCTTTGGCACTTTAAATCATCGACAATGATGCATTTGGGGAAAAGGCACGGATTCATTCTGGAGCGTCGCCTTCCCATGCCATTTGATGGTTTTTACATATCTATACTAAGTGAACGTAGAAAAGGCACACATATACCTATTATAAAAGGCTTATGGAACGGTTTTTTAGGGTGGATTGCATCGTGCGACAAATGTAGTGCGAGTAGTTCCATAATATATGTATTCAGAAAGAAAAGATGAGCAAAAAGAGATTTAAAATACAGACTTTCAGTGTTTACATAAGCACCACATTGGTTTTATTGCTTTTTGGAACCATGTGCATGTTGTTTGTTACAGCACGTTCTTTGTCCGACCACGTTCGACAAAACCTGACCGTTTCGGCTATAATAGACAACAAAGTTAAAGAGGCCGATATTATAAAGACAAAGAGGGTTCTCGAAAATAAAAAATATACAACAGACGTACTATATATATCGAAAGAACAGGTACTGGAGGAGCAAAAAAAGGAGTTGGGAACCGACCCTGTTGAGTTTCTGGGTTATAACCCTTACGAAGCCTCTTTGGAGTTATCGTTAACACCAGAATATGCAAACATTGACAGCCTTGCCAAAATTGAAAAAGAGTTACTAACCTTTAAGAATATAAACGAGGTTATATATCACAAAGAGTTGGTAAGCACCATAAACAACAACATACATAAAATGAGCATTGCCCTTCTTTTTTTATTAGGACTGCTTACACTAATATCGTGGTCGCTTATAGGTAACATGGTACGCCTGTCCATTTACTCCCAGCGTTTCTTGTTACATACAATGAAATTAGTTGGTGCAACATGGGGGTTCATACGTCGTCCATTCATTATACGCAACTTATATATTGGACTATTATCGGGCATATTGGCAAATATCATTCTTGGAACAGGAGTGCATCTTATCATACAAAAAGAGCCCGGAGCGGTTGCCATATTCTCACTCGAAAGTTTGCTTACAGTGGGATGCGCTGTAATACTGTTTGGAGTAACAATTACCATTCTATGCGCATATATGTCGGTAAACCGATTTCTGCGTATGCGTGGAAACGACCTCTATTTTATATAAACGAAACCTAAACATATTTATAATATGAATAAAAGCAAATTTGCATTTGAAAAAAGTAATTACATTTTACTGCTCATAGGAGTGGCAATTATTGTCATCGGTTTTATACTGATGATGGGGCCCGGCTCGACAGAGACACACTTCGAACCGGACATTTTCAGTTTCAGAAGAATTAAACTGGCACCTGCCATCTGTTTTTTTGGTTTTATTTTTGTGATATATGCCATTATACACAAGCCTAAAAGTATTAGAAACAGTAAAGAATAATCTACTATAGAAACAAAAACATAATGAATATATTCGATACAATAAGTCTTTTTGATACAATAATAATTGCAATTGTTGAGGGACTTACCGAGTTCCTTCCGGTATCATCGACCGGGCATATGATTATAACGCAGAACATATTAGGTGTCGATAGCAGCAATCAATTTGTAAAAGCATTCACCTTTATAATACAGTTTGGCGCTATACTTTCGGTTGTAGTACTCTATTGGAAACGTTTCTTTAAACTGAACCAAACCCCTGCACCCGAAGGAGCAACAGCAGTACAATGTTTCCTACATAAATACAATTTCTATTGGAAACTATTTGTAGCATTTATTCCGGCAGCAGTTTTAGGACTATTGTTCAACGACCTGATAGATGAAATGTTAGAAAGCGTTATAGTGGTAGCCGTATCACTTATTCTTGGAGGAATATTCATGTTGTTCTGCGATAAGATATTCAACAATGGAAGCGAATATACCAAACTAACAGAAAAGCGTGCCTTTTGGATTGGAATGTTCCAATGCATATCCATGATACCGGGTGTATCCCGTTCAATGGCAACTATAGTTGGAGGTATGGCACAAAAACTGACACGTAAGGCTGCGGCTGAATTTTCATTCTTTCTTGCAGTACCTACAATGTTTGCCGCCACACTATTCAAGATTATGAAGATATTTATGGAACCAAACGGTTCTGAAATTATAATGGATAATATTGGAGTTCTGCTTATTGGTAATATTGTTGCATTTATTGTAGCAATGGCTGCAATAAAATTCTTCATTGGTTTTGTAACAAAATATGGTTTTAAAGCATTTGGTTGGTACAGAATAATCATTGGAGGTATAATACTTGTTATGTTAATGACAGGACACAATTTAACAATTGGATAATGGATTTTTTGACAGGAGAAATATTACCACTTTACAAGCCCTACGGATGGACTTCGTTTCAGATAGTGAGCAAGGTACGGTACCTTTTGTCTCGCCATCATGGAGTGAAGCGTTTCAAAGTGGGGCATGCCGGCACACTCGACCCATTGGCAACCGGTGTACTGCTTTTATGCACAGGTAAAGCAACCAAGCGCATAGAGGAGTTACAGAACCACACCAAGGAGTATGTTGCCGACCTTGTATTGGGTGCAACAACACCATCGTTCGACATGGAGCATGAGATAAACGCAACATACCCTTACGAACACATAACACACGAAATGGTACTAAAGACATTGAAACAATTTACAGGTACCATACAACAACGTCCACCACTCTTTTCGGCATGCAAAGTTGATGGCAAACGAGCATACAAATTGGCACGTAGTGGTAGCGACATGGAATTGGCCCCTAAACAGATACAAATAGATGAAATAGAATTGCTCAATTTTACTCCACCAAAAATGACAATAAGAGTAGTATGTGGCAAAGGAACATACATACGCTCGTTAGCTCGCGACATAGGCGAGGCATTGAACAGTGGAGCATACCTCTCACGGCTCGAGCGCACACGCATAGGCGATGTTCGCATCGAGGATTGTATTAAACCAGAAGATTTCCAAACATGGATAAATAAACATTTAGAATTATGATCATAGATAACAGCGGATACACAAATTTCCACCAGATGAAACTTTCACAGTTCAAGTACAGATTATTAGATGAGAATATTGCACTCTACCCCAAGGAGTGTCGCGATGAAGCACGCATGTTGGTACTACATCGTAAAACCGGCGAGATAGAGCATAGAATATTCAAGGAGGTTATAGAATACTTCGACGAGAAGGATCTTTTTGTAATGAATGACAGCAAGGTTTTCCCTGCACGTCTGTATGGTAATAAAGAGAAGACGAATGCCCAAATAGAGGTATTTCTTTTGCGTGAACTAAACGAGGAGTTCCGCCTTTGGGATGTACTTGTAGACCCGGCACGTAAAATAAGAATTGGCAACAAACTCTATTTTGGCGAGGACAACTCAATGGTTGCCGAGGTGATAGACAACACCACCTCACGTGGTAGAACATTACGTTTCCTTTACGACGGACCACACGACGAATTTAAGAAAGCACTCTTCTCTTTAGGTGTTGCCCCCTTACCCGATGACTTTAAACGTCTTCGTAAAGAGGAGCCGGAAGATTTAGAGAATTTCCAAACCTATTTTGCAAGAAAAGAGGGTTCTGTTACAGCATCATTTGCCGGTTTGCACTTTACACGCGAATTAATGAAGCGCATGGAGATAAAAGGAATAGACACTGCATTTGTTACCATGCACACAGGTTTGGGATGTTTCCGCGAAATAGATGTCGAAGACCTAACCAAGCACAAAATGGACTCCGACCTTATAAGTGTAGACACCGAGGCTGTAAACCTTGTGAACAGAGCAAAAGCCGAAGGACGCAGAATTTGTGCTGTAGGAACATCGGTACAACGTGTTTTAGAGACAGCAACCCTCACAGGAGGTATGTTGAAGGAGTACGATGGTTGGACAAGCAAGTTCATATTCCCCGATTATGATTTCCACGTAGCAAATTGCATGATAGCCAATTTCTATGCGCCATACTCAACCATGTTAATGCTGACTGCAGCATTCGGTGGATATGACAACGTCATGAATGCCTACAGCGTAGCCTCAAAAGAAGGTTATCGTTTCGGATTGTATGGCGATGCCATGCTCATCATCGACTAATAGAAATGAAAAGAGTATTTTTAGGTTTGGGAACAAACCTTGGAGATAAAAAACAAAATCTAATACAAGCGATAGAAGAACTATCGCTTGTATTAGGTAATAATATTAATGTCTCATCATTCATTGAGAGTGAGCCATGGGGATTCTCCTCACAAAACAGGTTCATGAATTGCGTTGTTGAATATTCAACAACAATGCAGCCCGAAGAACTGCTAAGGACTACAGAAAAGATAGAGCACAAATTAGGTCGTATAAGTAAATCGGCAAATAACATTTATAGCGACAGAATAATAGATATAGATATATTGCTGTATGCCGATGAGATTATAGAGACTCCGGTACTTACCATTCCTCACCCCCTTATGCACAAACGTC
Source organism: uncultured Bacteroidaceae bacterium (assembly GCA_964512955.1). Classification (GTDB taxonomy): domain Bacteria; phylum Bacteroidota; class Bacteroidia; order Bacteroidales; family Bacteroidaceae; genus HGM04593. The sequence continues at coordinate 9,462 of CAZEKX010000025.1, read as the reverse complement.
AATTTGTTTTGGAACCATTGGCACAAATAGCCCCCCAAATTATTCATCCTATTCTTGGTGAAAGTATTGAGAAACTACTCCGTAACCTGAATAATGAGAATAGCAAAACAAACTGAGATAAAAAAACATAAAAATTGGGTATTAATTATCGATATATAAAAAATAGTATGTAATTTTGTACCCGAATTAAGTGGAAAGATTTGGCTGCTTGCAACCACGATAAAAAATGCTAAAAACCTTAATTATTAAGGTATCTCCGGCGAATCGAATATGCAATAACAGAATCTTCCCATTCATTTTAAGTTGTTATTATTTATTATTAATTGTTCGAAGAGAAAACAGATTCGAACCAACCAAACACAATTATATGGGATATTTATTTACATCGGAGTCGGTTTCCGAGGGACACCCCGACAAAGTAGCGGACCAAATTTCCGACGCAGTTCTCGATGAACTGATAGCATTCGACCCTCAATCGAAAGTTGCTTGTGAAACGCTTGTTACAACCGGTCAGGTAGTAATTGCCGGTGAAGTAAAATCATCGGCATACGTCGACCTGCAAGATATTGCACGCAATGTCATAAACCGCATAGGTTACACTAAAAGCGAATACATGTTCGACGGAAACTCATGTGGAATATTTTCGGCAATTCACGAACAGAGTACAGACATCAACCGTGGTGTAGAGCGTGAGAACCCCATGGAACAGGGAGCAGGCGACCAGGGAATGATGTTTGGCTATGCAACAAACGAAACAGAGAACTACATGCCGGTTTCCCTTGACCTGTCGCACCTTATACTTACCGAACTTGCCGATATTCGTCGTGAAGGCAAAGAAATGAAGTACCTGCGTCCCGACTCAAAGAGCCAGGTAACAATAGAATATGATGATAATAACCAACCGGTACGCATAGATACCATTGTGGTTTCCACACAACACGACGATTTCATATTACCTACAGAGAATAATACAACAGCACAATTAGATGCCGATGCGGCACAAATCGCTAAAATAAAAGAGGATGTAATAAACATACTCATGCCTCGCGTAAAAGCAAAGATAACATCGCCCAAAGTACTTGCACTATTTGGCAATGACATAAAGTATCATGTAAACCCCACTGGAAAATTTGTGATAGGCGGGCCTCATGGCGATACAGGACTTACAGGACGTAAGATAATTGTTGATACCTACGGTGGAAAAGGTGCACATGGTGGTGGCGCGTTCAGTGGAAAGGACCCCAGCAAGGTAGACCGTAGTGCAGCCTACGCAGCACGCCACATAGCAAAGAACCTTGTTGCAGCAGGTATAGCCGACGAAGTACTCATACAGTTGTCATACGCCATTGGTGTTGCTGAGCCTGTGAGTGTATTTGTAAACACTTATGGTACGTCAAAGGTTGCCATTACCGATGGAGAGATTGCAAAAAAAGTGCAGAGCATATTCGATTTACGTCCAAAAGCCATTGAAGAGCGTCTGAAACTGCGTAATCCTATTTATAGTGAGACTGCGGCATACGGACACATGGGACGTACCCCCATGACTGTAACCAAGACATTTACCTCGCGCTACTTAGAAAGCAGAACCATAGAGGTAGAACTTTTCACATGGGAAAAACTCGACTACGTAGAGAGAGTAAAAGAGGCTTTTGGAGTATAAAGGATGTTTGGAATTTGGGATAAAATACAAAGGATTAAGCATAACAAAGGTTTTGGAGTGCAATCGCCTGCAGCCTTTCATTTTGTTACACATGTATTGCGTAACAAGGAGCAATACTATATTTATCCCGAATTAGACAACGTGGCAATAGCAACCGGAGAGTATTCTCCGGTGCATTGTCGTCGTCTTTTTCGCATAACAAACTATATGCAACCGTGTAACATAATTCTTTATAATGCGGGGAAAGGCTGTGGTGCATGCGCACTGTCGGCAGGAAAGAGTAATGTTCCACTTCATATAATATCGAATAATACCGAAATTCATCCCGATGCCAAGAGGTTTCTTAGAAACAGAGATTTCAAGTACACAAACAACAACCCTTTTGATGTACTAAAAAAGAGACTTAACGAAGAGAAGGTGATTGGATTATTACATATTACACCCGATGACCGATTACCGGATGTTATAGACGTTGCTACAAAACATGTAAACAGGCACTCTGTAATAATAGTTGAGGGGATACACTATAACAAAACTGTTTTGGAGCAATGGGAAGAGATAACAAGAGATTCGAAAAGCATTGTAACATTCGATTTATATAGTATGGGAATAATATTCTTCGACAATGAATATAAAAAACAGCATTACACTTTGTTATTACAATAGCAAAGATATTTAGATACTGTTTGTTAGTTTTATATATAATTACGGTCCAAATGAAAAAAGCAGTAATATACACACGCACAGGCGACAAAGGAAGCACCTCGTTAATAGGCGGAAATCGTGTAGCCAAGGACCACCCGCGTGTAGAAGCGTACGGAACTCTTGATGAACTGAATGCCCAGTTAGGAATTCTCTTAATAGCAATGAATGGTATTGAACAATGTGCAACAATAGAGCAGATAGAAAAAAATATAATTATAATATCTGCCACCCTTGCCAATGAAAATTCCACGACATTGCCCATTGACAATAAGGCGATAGATGAATTGGAACAAGAGATAGACAAGATTGACGCTATGCTCCCACCTATACATAGTTTTCTATTACCGGGCAAGAACTTTGCATCGGCACAGGCAAACCTTTGTCGCACCGTATGTCGTCGTGCCGAACGACGTATAGTAACCCTTACAAAAATCTGTGATATAGCACCTGAAATACTTAAATATATAAACCGCATATCCGATTACCTGTTCACACTTTCACGTCTTTTATACAGTGAAATATAAAAAAACAGACAAAAGTGTTGTAAATAAATTATTTTGAATTATTTTTGCACACATTTTCCGAGAAAGGACTAAAAAATTGTTTTTCAAATATTAATTTCACAAAAGGTAAGTTTGTCGATTATTAAATATTCGCGACTACCACAAATATAAAAGTAAATTAAACTATGTATTGGACACTTGAACTAGCATCTAAATTGGAAGACGCACCATGGCCTGCAACAAAAGACGAACTTATTGACTATGCAGTACGTTCGGGAGCACCTATGGAAGTTATTGAGAACCTTCAAGAGATAGAGGATGAAGGAGAGGCATACGAAAACATTGAAGATATTTGGCCCGACTATCCAAGCAGCAACGAAGATTTCTTCTTCGACGAAGAGGAGTATTAATAGCTAATGATTAGTTTAAAAACTTAAATATCAGCGGGATAAGCAAAATTAATTTGTTTGTCCCGCTGGTGTTTTATAGGCTTAAATGGTGTTGTTTACTTGTCTAAAATGTAGTGTTTTTAAAAGCCTGTCTGTTGTTTCGTCTCCAAAAACGAACATAATTATAGAACCTACCTTTAACAAAATTCAGATTTATATTTAGAAGTTGTTTTTTCATTTTTTTTGAGGCACATAGCGGGCTATTTTCAAAAAAATAAAGATAAGACACCCAAATAGGCTCAAATAAACCGAAACAAGAATGTAAATGTAAAAATATTTTTCAATAAATTTAAACAGTTTTTTGTTTATTAGTACTTTTGAAGAAATATTAATCACAACTACGAGATGAAAGAAAATGTATTTGGTCAATTTATAAAAATGTATCCACTGTCAAAAACCTTACGGTTTGAGTTAAAGCCTATTGGCAGGACATTGGAGTTTATCACAAGTAGTGGCTTGCTTGAGCAAGATCAACATCGTGCAGAAAGTTATGTTCAGGTGAAAAAGATTATTGATGAATACCACAAGGCATTTATTGAAAGTACACTTGATGAATTCAAATTGGTTTATGCAAGTGGCGGTAAAAAGGACTCTCTTGAAGAGTTCTACACCTGTTATATGTGTAAATCCAAGGATGAAGCACAAAAGAAATTATCTGAAGAGATTCAAGGGAAACTGAGGAAACAAATTGCCGATGTTTTTACTAAGGACGATAGATTTAAACGAATTGACAAGAAGGAGCTTATAAAAGATGACTTGATTTCTTTTGTCAAAAAGTTGGAAGAACGCCAATTGATAAAGGAGTTCAGAGACTTTACCACTTATTTTACGGGCTTTCATGAAAACCGGAAAAATATGTATTCTGCCGAGGCTCAATCAACAGCTATCGCATATCGATTGATTCATGAAAATCTGCCGAAGTTTATTGACAACATGTCGGTTTTTGATAAGGTGGCCACATCGCCTGTCGCAGAACAGTTTACTGAGCTGTATACTAATTTTAAAGAATACTTGAATGTGGTTGAAATACCAGAGATGTTCAAACTCGACTATTTCAATGTAGTGCTTACGCAAAAGCAAATAGATGTATATAATGCGATTATCGGTGGTAAGGTATTGGATGATGGTACTAAAATTAAAGGATTGAATGAGTATATTAATCTTTATAACCAGCAGCAAAAAGACAAATCCGCTCGATTGCCTAAACTCAAACCTCTTTTCAAACAGATATTGAGTGACCGCAATGCTATTTCATGGTTGCCAGAAAAGTTTAATTCTGCCGAGGAGGTATTGGAAGCAATACAGAAAACTTATCAAGAATTGAATGAACAAGTTCTTGATAGAAAGAAGGAGGGTGAACACTCTTTGAAAGAACTTTTGTTGACATTGGCTGATTATGACCTTGATAAAATATATATCCACAACGATTTGCAGATGACGGATATTTCCCAAAAGGTATTCTGTCATTGGGGAACAATTTCTAAAGCATTGTTGGAATCGCTAAAGTCTGATGTTTCTAAGAAATCAAAGAAAGAAACCGAAGAAGCCGATGAGGAACGACTCAATAAAATAGTGAAGTCGCAAGGCAGTATATCCATTGCTCAGATAAACAATAGTGTACAAGCACTAGTGTCGGAGAATTCAAACACAATAGAAGCATACTTCGCTACTTTGGGAGCAGTGAATACTGAGCACATACAGAAGGAAAATATCTTTACCCAGATAGAGAATGCATACGCAGAAGTGAAGGATTTGTTAAATACTCCTTATCCTTCGGATAAGAATTTGGCACAAGACAAGGTCAATGTGGAGAAGATAAAGAATCTGTTGGATGCAATAAAGGCACTTCAGCACTTTGTCAAACCTTTGTTGGGTGATGGTACTGAGCCTGAAAAGGATGAAAAGTTCTATGGTGAGTTCACAACATTGTGGGAAGAACTCGATAAGATTACCCCATTATATAATATAGTGCGTAATTATATGACGCGCAAACCCTATTCAACGGAGAAAATCAAATTGAACTTTGAAAATTCCACCTTAATGGATGGTTGGGACTTAAACAAAGAGCAAGCAAACACAACCGTGGTACTTCGTAAGGATGGACTTTATTATTTGGCCATTATGAACAAGAAGCATAATAAAGTGTTCGAGGTGAGGAATATGCCGACAGATGGAGAATGTTATGAAAAGATGGAATATAAGTTGCTTCCTGGTGCCAATAAAATGCTTCCTAAGGTTTTCTTTTCCAAATCAAGAATTCAAGAGTTTGCTCCCAGTGAACGGTTATTGGAGAACTATAAGAATGAAACCCACAAAAAAGGTGCAACATTCAATATACACGATTGCCATGCACTAATTGACTTCTTTAAGGCTTCTATCAACAAGCATGAAGATTGGAGTAAGTTCGGTTTTAACTTCTCAAATACTACAACCTATGAGGATTTAAGCGGATTTTATCGCGAAGTGGAACAGCAAGGTTACAAAATCTCATTCCGTAATGTATCCGTTGATTATATCAACTCACTTGTAGAAGAAGGTAAGATTTATCTATTTCAAATTTACAACAAAGACTTCTCACCATACAGCAAAGGAACTCCCAATCTTCATACATTATATTGGAAAATGTTGTTCGATAAAAAAAATCTTGCCGATGTTGTGTATAAACTAAACGGACAAGCCGAAGTATTTTTCCGCAAATCAAGTATTAGTTATGAAAAACCGACACATCCTGCAAATCAAACGATTAACAATAAGAATACATTGAATAAGAAAAAGCAAAGTATTTTTGATTATGATTTGATTAAAGACAAACGCTATACAGTTGATAAATTTCAATTCCATGTACCTATTACAATGAATTTCAAGAGTACGGGTAATGATAATATCAATCAAACGGTAAACGAATACATCCAGCAAAGTGATGACCTACATATCATTGGTATTGACCGCGGTGAACGTCATCTGTTGTATCTGACCGTGATTGATATGAAGGGACAAATTAAGGAACAATATTCATTAAATGAAATAGTCAATGTCTATAAAGAAAATGAATATAGTACTAATTATCATGATTTATTATCAAAACGTGAAGAAGAAAGAATGAAAGCACGTCAAAGTTGGCAAACCATTGAAAATATCAAAGAGTTAAAAGAGGGCTATTTAAGTCAGGTTATTCATAAGATTTCTGAATTGATGGTGAAGTACAATGCCATTGTGGTACTCGAAGATTTGAACATGGGCTTTATGCGTGGTCGTCAAAAGGTGGAAGCATCCGTTTATCAGAAGTTTGAAAAGATGCTGATAGACAAACTCAACTATTTTGCCGACAAGAAAAAGTCCCCCGAAGAGGATGGTGGAATACTCAATGCTTACCAGTTGACTAATAAGTTTACGAGTTTCCAGAAGATGGGTAAGCAGAGCGGATTCCTTTTCTATACCCAAGCATGGAATACCAGTAAGATAGACCCTGTAACCGGTTTTGTAAATCTGTTTGATACTCGTTACGAAACACCTAAAAAGGCTAAATCTTTCTTCTCCGAGTTCGACATTATTCGCTACAATGGCGATAGAGATTGGTTTGAATTTACGTTTGATTACAACAAGTTCACTACAAAAGCAGAGGGTACACGCACATATTGGACGCTATGTACCTATGGAAAACGTATTGAGACTTTCCGTGATAAAAAACAGAATTCTCAATGGATAAGCAAAGAGTGCGTTTTAACCGATAAGTTTAAAGAGTTCTTTGCAAAATATGAAATAGACATCAATGGGAACTTGAAAGAATCAATAGTGCAACAGGATTCTGCTGATTTCTTCAAAGAACTGTTATATTTGCTAAAGTTAACTCTACAGATGCGAAATAGCGAGACAGGTTCTGAAAAAGACTACCTGCAATCTCCAGTTGCTGATGCGGAAGGCAATTTCTATAATAGCGAAACATGCGATAAGTCTTTACCCGAGAATGCCGATGCAAACGGTGCATACAACATTGCCCGAAAGGGATTGTGGATAGTGCGTCAAATAAAGGCTTCTGATGATTTGCGTAATCTAAAATTGGCTATCAGCAACAAGGAATGGTTACAGTTCGCCCAAAACAAACCATATCTGAATGACTAATTTCTTTCTTATATGGACGATTACATCTCCATATCAACATTGAATGATTTTATCTTTTGTCCGTATTCCATATACCTGCATAATGTGTATATGGACACGGACGAAGGGTTGTATCATGCCAAGCCGCAGACACGTGGACGGATTGCACATGAAACGGTTGACAATAAGACGGCAAGCAACCGAAAGGATGATTTGCTCTCTTTACCCGTTTATTCTTCTCAATACAAGTTGATGGGGAAGGTGGACGTATATCGTCGGAAGGAAAGACTGTTAATCGAACGGAAATATCAGTTAAAACAGATTTTCCAAGGGCAAATATACCAATTGTGGGCACAATACTTTTGCTTGTTGGAAATGGGATATGAGGTAGAACGAATGGCATTCTACGAAACTTCTACCAATAAGATGATCCCTGTTTCTTTACCCGACGAAAGGGGAGTGGCACAATTTGCCGCTTTCATTGAAAATTTCCAACGATTCAATCCTGCTGATGCCGTTCATACAAATTCTAATAAATGCAGACATTGTATCTATTGTAATCTTTGCGATAAAACCGAAGAAGAAAATGTTTACCAATAAAGACGTTGAATACAGGACCATCTATGTGATAAACTGTATAAAGGAAAGGAATCTTCGTGTCAGTAATGGTGAACTTCTGCTTGAAGAGATGGAGGTGAAGAAAACATTGACCAAACTCCCTTTTCAGAAGATACTTGCCCTGTTTGTTGTGGGGCATATCCATGTGACAACTCCACTGATTGAAAAGTGCAAGAAATTCAATGTGGCTTTGGTGGTGATGAAGCCATCCCTTCGCCCTGTTTTTTATTGGTCCAATTCCGCTGAAGCCAATTATCTGTTAAGGCAAAAGCAATACCAATTGCCCAAAGAAAACATAGCCATTGCCAAATGGATAGTATATAATAAGGTGTATAACCAATTGGCTCTTTTACAAAAATCACGAAGAACTGATACACTGACACTTGAAACTAAGGAAATTTGCAATAAAGCTCTTTTGGATTGGTTGAATAGAATTACGGAATACAATCGGTTGATGGGGCTTGAAGGTTACGTATCTAAAGCTTTCTTTGCGGCTTATTATCAAGATATGGGGTGGGACTGTAGGCGACCTCGAGCGAAATGTGATGCTATCAATGCAACCTTGGATATTGGTTATTCCATGTTGTTTAACTACATAGAGTGTTTTGTCCGTATGTTTGGGTTTGATGTTTATGTTGGGGTGTATCATCGTTTGTGGTTCAAACGAAAATCGTTGATTTGTGATTTGGTAGAACCATTCCGATGCATTATCGACCGTACGGTACGGACTGCATATAACCGCAAACAATTTTCTCCTAAAGATTTTATATTGCATAAGGGAGAATATCGGCTGAAGTTTGAAAAGAATGCCGACTACATTAAAGTTTTCTTTGATGCTTTGATTCCCTACAAAATGGATATCTTTAAATTCATACGTTCGTATTATCGTTGTTTCATGCAAGGAAAAAGAATATCAGAATACCCTAAATTTGAAATTTGATATGTTAGTAGTCAGTTATGATATTAGTGACACAAAATTGCGTACCCGTTTCTCTAAAATGTTGACTAAAAATGGTGCAATTCGTTTGCAATATTCGGTGTATGAGATAAACAATACCAATCGGGTGTTGGATAACCTAATGGTTAAGATTGACCAGTTTGCTACAAAATTTGATGGTGCAGATAGTGTCATTGTATTTGATGTATCGGGAGTAAAACTTAAAAAGTATGGTAATGCTATCCATCGCGATACTGATATTGTATATTTGTAGTTATGTGTATAACAAACCTAAGTCTATACAAATAGTTTCAATGTCGTTAAGTTGCTATAGAATAGTGAGTTGTGTTGTGCTACCTATTTGTTTGATAGTTGAGGGGGTAAATAAACTGAGAGAAATTCTTGTTTGTATCCTTTGATTAATAAGATATAACATGTATCTTTGAGCGTTGTAGAGTCAATAAGACTAAAATAATTTCTACTATTGTAGAT
>CAZEKX010000024.1:0-27813 GCA_964512955.1 uncultured Bacteroidaceae bacterium | reverse complement strand
TCTTTACCAATAAAACTTATTATTAATCCGTCCAACTTCTTGGGGTCAGATCAAATACCTCGTTCGTTTATTTAACTTATACAACTATTGTCTCGTAATACATCGTTTACTACCTCTACAAGCATTGTTTTCAGTTCCTCGATAAAGGTCTTTGCGTCGTATTGCTTACGTTCGATATCACGCAATTTCTTCTCCCATTGCCCTGTTAGTTCGGCACTTTTCAAAAGTTCATTCTTTATTAGAGATATAAGTTCTATTCCGGTTTGTGTGGCAAAGAGACTCCTTTTTTCTTTGCGTATATAGTTACGTTTGTATAGGGTCTCTATTATCTGAGCACGAGTCGATGGTCGCCCTATTCCGTTTTCTTTCAGTGCTTTGCGTAACTCTTCGTTCTCTACAAACTTTCCTGCTGTTTCCATGGCACGTAACAGGGTTGCCTCGGTATATGGTTTGGGTGGTGTTGTCCACTTATCGGAAAGTTCGGGGATATGTGCTCCGCTCTCACCTTTTTCGAAGTGGGGTAACACTTTCTCTTTTTCCTCCTTTTCATCATCGGGCTCTTGAGTAAAGAGTACTCTCCATCCCGGGCTTGTGATAATCTTGCCGCTTGTTTTAAACTTAACTCCGGCACTTTCGCCTTGAACAGTTGTTGTACAGAATTTGCATTCGGGATAGAACACTGCTATGAAATGTATTGCAATAAGGTTATACACTTTTTTCTCAAAATCGGTGAGTCCTTGTGGATATACACCTGTGGGAATTATTGCATGGTGGTCTGTTACCTCTTTATTGTCGAAAACTTTCTTTGACTTTGGCAACGTTCTGCCAATGAGGGGAGCCGTCTGTTGCTGATAGTCGCGCAACCCTTTAAGAATACCTTCACATTTGGGGTAAATGTCATCACTTAAATAGCGTGTATCTACACGAGGGTATGTTGTCAGTTTCTTTTCGTAGAGCGATTGTATGGTTTGTAAGGTAACCTCTGCCGACATGCCGAATTTTTTATTGCAATCGACTTGTAACGACGTCAAGTCGTACAGTTGTGGTGGGTTTTCGATACCGTTTTTCGATGTTACACCGGTTATGGTAAATGGTTCTCCTGTTATCTTTTGCAGTGCTTCCTCTCCCTTCTCTTTATTACTGTATTTGCCACTGCTTGCACTAAAAGCGGTATTGCGGTATGTGGTTTTTAACTCCCAGTACTGTTGCGGTACGAAATTTACAATCTCTAAATCGCGTTTTACAATGAGTGCAAGGGTGGGGGTTTGTACTCGTCCTATGGATAGTACTTGTCTGTTCTTTGCATATTTAAGGGTGTATAGTCGTGTGGCATTCATGCCTAAGAGCCAATCTCCTATAGCGCGACTCAACCCTGCTTCGTAGAGTGGTTGATACTCCGACTGGTCTTTCAGGTTATTGAATCCTTCGCGTATAGCCTCTTCGGTCATGGATGATACCCACAAACGTTTTACAGGGCATTTTGCCTGTGCCTTTTGCATAACCCATCGCTGTATCAATTCTCCCTCTTGCCCGGCATCGCCACAGTTTACAATCATATCGGCATTTTGCATCAGTTTTTCTATAACTGCAAATTGCTTCTCTATGCCTTTGTCCTCCTTCAACTTTATGCCAAAGCGAGGTGGAATCATGGGCAAACTGCCCAGATTCCACCTTTTCCACATATCGGTATAGTCGTGTGGCTCTTTAAGTGTACACAGATGTCCGAATGTCCATGTTACTTGGTAGCCGTTTCCCTCTATGAAACCGTCTCTTTTTGTACGTGCGCCAAGTATTGTGGCAATCTCTTGTGCCACACCGGGCTTCTCTGCAATGCAAACAATCATCTTCCTCTTTGCCTCTGCACCTTTTCAAAGCAGATTCTTATTCTCTGTTAAGCAAAACCTCTACAAGGTCGCATGCTGCTTTTGCAACACTTGTACCGGGACCGAATATACCTACAACGCCTGCACGATACAGGAAATCGTAGTCTTGTGCAGGTATTACACCACCGGCAAAGACCATAATATCGCCACGACCAAGTTTTTCTAGTTCTTCTATCAGTTGAGGAACAAGTGTCTTGTGTCCTGCAGCCAATGATGATACTCCAACGGCATGAACATCGTTTTCTACCGCCTGTTTAGCCACCTCGGCAGGTGTCTGGAACAGCATGCCCATGTCCACGTCAAAACCGCAGTCGGCATAGCCTGTGGCAACAACCTTTGCTCCACGGTCGTGTCCGTCCTGTCCCATTTTGGCTATCATCACTCGGGGACGGCGTCCCTCTCTCTTTGCAAACTCTTCAGTCATTCGACAAGCCTTTTCAAATAACTCGTCATTTTTGCTCTCAGTTGAATACACGCCCGAAATAGTTCTTATTATTGCTTTGTATCTGCCTGCAACCTCTTCACAAGCATCGGAAATCTCTCCAAGTGTGGCACGCAAGCCTGCTGCCTCTACTGCACATTCCAACAGGTTGCCTTCGCCTGTTCTTGCACACTCTGTTATCTTTGTCAGTGCTGCTTTTACCGCCTTCTCATCGCGGTTCTTCATGTTGCGGTCGAGTGTCTCTAACTGCTCCTTGCGAACCGTGGTGTTGTCTACCTCCAGAATATCAATGGGCTCTTCTTTCTCCAAACGATAGGCGTTGGTTCCAACAATAATCTGTCGTCCGCTGTCTATACGTGCTTGAGTACGTGCAGCAGCCTCTTCAATACGCATCTTGGGTATTCCGGTCTCTATTGCTTTTGCCATACCACCCAACTCCTCAATCTCTTGAATGAGTTTCCATGCCTTTTCTGCAATCTCCTGTGTGAGGCTCTCAACGTAGTACGAACCGCCCCATGGATCTATTACTCTGCATATATTTGTCTCCTCTTGCAAATATATCTGTGTATTACGTGCAATACGTGCCGAAAAGTCTGTGGGCAGTGCTATCGCCTCGTCGAGCGCATTGGTGTGTAACGACTGTGTATGTCCCATTGCTGCCGACATTGCTTCTATCACTGTACGTCCTACATTGTTGAATGGGTCTTGCTCTGTAAGAGACCATCCCGATGTCTGACAGTGTGTACGCAGTGCCATCGATTTTGGGTTCTTGGGGTTGAAACTTTTTATAATCTTTGCCCACAACATACGTGCCGCGCGCATCTTTGCTATCTCCATGAACGGGTTCATGCCTATACCCCAGAAGAATGATAAGCGTGGTGCAAAGGCATCTATGTCAATACCGGCATTTACTCCGGCACGAACATACTCCAAACCATCGGCCAAGGTATATGCCAACTCTATATCTGCCGATGCTCCGGCCTCTTGCATGTGATAGCCCGAGATAGATATTGAATTGAACTTAGGCATCTTTTGCGATGTATAAGCAAATATGTCACTTATTATGCGCATAGAGAACGAAGGTGGGTATATATATGTATTACGTACCATGAACTCCTTTAGGATATCATTTTGGATTGTTCCTGCCATCTCCTCCAACTTGGCGCCCTGCTCAAGAGCCGCATTTATGTAGAATGCCAAAACCGGTAAAACAGCTCCGTTCATGGTCATGGAAACCGACATTTTGTTCAATGGTATGCCGTCGAACAGTTGCTCCATGTTTTCCATGCAACATATAGATACACCTGCTTTTCCAACATCGCCCACAACTCTCTCGTTGTCGGGATTGTAGCCTCTGTGCGTAGGCAAGTCGAACGCAACAGATAGTCCTTTCTGTCCCGAGGCAAGGTTTCTGCGGTAGAATGCGTTAGATTCCTCTGCTGTTGAGAAACCTGCATATTGGCGTATTGTCCAAGGACGGAATGTGTACATCATTGAATAGGGACCACGCAGATAGGGCGGTATGCCGGCAGCATACTCCAAATGCTCCATCTCTTTTAAATCTTCACTTGTGTATATGGGTTTCACCTCAATGTGTTCGGCTGTCTCCCATACCTCATTGCAACCCGATACTGCAATATTTTTCTCCTTATCATCGGAGAATATATCTATATTTCTGAAATCTCGTCTCATAGTCGGAATATATTAAATACCTAACTTTGAATTTAGAGTCTTAAGTGTTTCAAGCACATTTACTCTTACATGTATAAAATTCTCGATGCCGGCCTTTTGCAACTCTTCACTACATGCCGGTGCACCTGCTACAATGAATATTGCTCTGTTGTTGAGTTGCGTATATGCAGGGATGGCATACTCGGCATATTCATCGTCACTGGAGCAAATAACAACAATGTCGGCTTTTGCTTCAATGGCTGCTTGTATGCCCTCTTCAACACTCTTGAAACCTAAATTATCTATTACTTCGTATCCTGCTACAGCAAGGAAGTTACATGAGAATTGTGCTCTTGCCTGACGCATTGCCAAGTTGCCTATTGTAAGCATGAATGCTTTGGGACGTCTACCGCTACGTTCGGTTGCGAGGCGCAACTCCTCGAACTCTACACCCAAACGACTCATGTTTATGGTTCCATCCTGTTGCTCTTCGGGTTTTCCGCAGCAACATAATTTTTGTAAGGGTTCGTGTCCCTCTGACATCTCCGAGAAGTTTGGATATTGGTTTGTGCCTAACAGAATCTCACGTCTTCTGGCAAGTGCTGTTCTACGGCTGTTTCCGGTTTCATCGATACATTTTTGTATATCACCGCTCTTTACTGCATCATGGAATCCACCAACCTCTTCGGTCGCAAGAAATAGTTTCCATGCCTCGGTTGCTATGGAACGTGTAAGACTCTCTATGTAATACGAACCACCGGCAGGGTCGGTAACCTTGTCCAAATGGCTCTCGTGCTTCAATATTAACTGTTGGTTCTTCGCTATGCGCTCGGCAAATTCTGTCGGTGTCTCATATACAGAGTCGTATGCTTTTACAGCAAGTGATTCCACACCTGCCAACACTGCACTCATTGCTTCGGTTTGGGTACGCAACATATTCACATACGGGTCGAACAGTGTCAGGTTAAATGAAGAGGTTTCGGCATGTATAATCATTTTACATGCATTGTCATCGGCAGGGTTGTACTCCTTCACTATTTTTGCCCACAAAGTACGTGCTGCGCGGAATTTTGCAATCTCCATGAAGAAGTTGCTCGATACGCCAAAGTTGAATTTAATCTTTTTGGCTGCAATATCGGCAGAAATACCAGCCTCGGTCATGGCATTCATATATTCATTACCCCATGCTAAAGCATAACCCAATTCTTGTGTAATATATGCTCCACTATTGCAAAGGTCTACCGCGTTTACAGTTACACAACGCATGCCCGGTAACTCTTTGGTCGCGCTCAACAACTGCTTAATATCGGCAATATAATCTTCGAATACTTTATTCTTGACAAGTTCTTTGTCAATGGGGTCGTACTCTATTGAACCACATATATTTGACATGTTGCATCCTCTGCTCTTGCAATATTCTGCAAAAAGTTCTGCGAAATATGTGGTTCGCTTTATGCATACACGGAAGTTCAGTTCTACCTTTTCTAAATCTATCCCATTCAAAAGTGTGGCGATGAACTCGGCAGAAACCATACGTCCTTTAATATTGAATCCAAGTGAGGTAACTCCTTTCTCTAAAAGGTTCTGTGCCTTTTCATTGGCAACCACAACATCATCGGTACTTATATCCTGACGTATGTGCCATTTGTTATCACATCTGTTTCCGCGTGTGTATGGGAATGCTCCCGGTAGGCTTTCTGCATAACCTTCTATGTCTTCTTGTCGGTAGAATGGTTTAACATTAAACCCCTCAGTAGTTTTCCAAATCATCTTCTTATCGTAGTCGGCACCTTTCAAATCCTCCACAATCTTGTTTTTCCAATCGTCGGTGGAGACAGGCTTAAACTCTTCAAAGAGTTTTTCTCTTTCATTATTCATAGTTATAATTTTAGAAACGGTTTCTTTGAATATTTCAATTTGCGAAGATAACCAAAATTTTAGATAACATATTAAGAAGTTGTTTAAAAATAACAGATATTAAAAAATAAAAATATAACTTCGCAAAATAAATTCAACCGAAGGTATGACAATTAAAATGCATATACATTCTTCTTATTCTCACATGTCCAATGCCATAAAAGGTATAATGCATGACGAATATCAATATGACAAGATATATTGCAATAAACGTAATCTTGTTGCAAAATTAACTATAGAAGGACGGGAGTTTGTTGTAAAAAAATTCAAAAAACCACATCTCTTGAATAGAATTGTCTACACTTTCTTGCGTAAAACAAAACCACAGCGTGCTTACGAAAATGCATTAAAACTTATGGAGTCGGGTATTAAGACCCCTTTCCCTGTGGCATACATGGAACTTAAAAGCGGCGGTCTGTTCCATACAGGTTTTCTGTTGACAGAATATGTGAGTCATCCTTTAATTGAGACATTATTGCTTAAGGATATAGAATCTTATTCATCGGAATTGGAGCAGTTAGAAGAGGATTTAATACGCTTTACAATAAAAATGAACGAGAAAGGCGTATTGCCAAAGGATTACAATGGTGGCAACATCTTCTATTTATATGATGCAGAAACCGGACATTACGATTTTGCACTTACCGATGTAAACCGTGTGTTTTTTAATGTGAAACCATCACAAACGGCGGTTATACGCCATTTTGAACAAATGGGTGTTCAGTTAAAGAATCTATACCGTTTTATGACAAAATTAGCATCCTTACAAGGGAGTAATACAAGGGAATGCATGTACGAATTTCTTCGTATACGTACTAAAAAGAGGCATCGTAAAATGTTTTTCTCAAGAATTAAATCACTTTTTAAAGGAAAGAATAGGTAAAAGTGATTATTTAAGTTCAATAACCTCTAAGTCCTTGAATTTTTTACCATCAATGGTAACTTTTACCAAAGTGCGTACCTGTTGCCAACCTTGTCTGCCTGCCGCCCCAGGGTTAATATGCAGGCACTCAATTTTGTCGTCGAAAACAACTTTAAGTATATGTGAATGCCCCGAAATGAACAGGTCGGGTCTTTCGGAATAAATATCTTTGCGTATCGAGGCATCGTATCGTCCGGGATAACCGCCAATATGTTTCATAATTACATTGCACTCCTCAATTTTAAATCGTGCAATCTCTTCGAATTTCTTACGCAAACTACCGCCATCGATATTACCGAAAACGGCTCTCAATGGTTTGTATTCGGCAAGTTTCTCTGTGATGAGTTCGCTGCCAATATCTCCGGCATGCCATATCTCGTCGCAGTCGGCAAAATGAAACAAATATTTATCATCCCAATAACCGTGCGTGTCCGATAGTATACCGATACGTTTCATTCGGTATATCTTTTAACGTACTCACAAATATATGCAACCGTTCCCTCAATACCCAGGCGTGATGAATTTATGCATAAATCGTAATTGGTGGCAATACCCCATTCGGTTGTTGCATAGTAGTCGTGGTACGACTTACGTCTTTTGTCGCCTCTCGCAATATGTGCTTTTGCCTTTTCCTCGCTTACATTGTCTTTTGTCATGGTGCGCGATATGCGGTCTTTCATATCGGCGGTAATAAATATGCTTATAAGGCATGGATGGTCGCGTAATACATATTCAGAACAGCGTCCTATCATTATGCATGACTCATTAGATGCTATATTGCGCATTACTTCACTCTGTATAAGAAACAGGCGGTCGCTGTTCATGCAGTTGTCGTGCCCTCCAAAATAATCGGCTACACTGTCGCGTAGTGCAAGTATGTTGCCTAACAGTGTGTTCGACTCTTTCTCGTCTGCTGTTTCAAAAACAGTGGCATCGAGACCGCTCTCTTTGGCTGCCTCCTCCAACAGTCTTTTGTCGTACACAGGTATGTTCAGTCGTTTTCCTATTTCCTCGGCAATATCTTTTCCGCCACTTCCCAATTGGCGTCCTATGGAGATTACAAACTTTTTCATATTATGTACTTTAATTTTTAATTACCAATACCATCTCTCTTCCACTCCATAAACTGTCTAGCAAGCAGTATTACTGTAAGTATGGCTGCTATAAGGTCCGAAATGGGCATGCTGTACCACACACCATCCTCTCCAAAAAACAGAGGTAGTATCAATAACAGGGGTAGCAGTATCAACATTTGTCGGGTTAATGAAAGGAATATCGACTTCTTTACTTTACCTATGCTCTGGAAAAAATTAGTGGTAACTAACTGAAATCCTATGGTAGGCATAACCAACGACATTATACGCATGGTACGTGCCGAACTTGCAATTAATGCTTCGTCGGTGGTAAATGCCCTAGCCACAATCTCGGGGAATCCTTCACTTATAATGGTTCCCACTGTGGTTACAATTGTTGCCCACACAATGGTAAGTATCAATGTTTTTCTTACACGCTCGAATCTTTTCGCTCCGTAGTTGTATCCGACAATAGGTTGCATTCCTTGTGTAAGTCCTAAAACAATCATTACAAACACAAACTGTATTCTGTTGGCAATTCCGTATGCTCCAATGGAAATATCTCCATTCTCTCCGTAGTATCGCAGGCCTTTGTTAATTATTATAACCACTAGGCATGCTGCTGTGTTTATGAAGAACGGCGACATTCCTATACTTAAAATTCCTTTTACAAGGGCAGTGCGTAGTTTGTATATACCGCGTTGCAGATGCAATAACTCTTGCGGGTTGCTCAAAAGTTTAATCTGCCACATAAGGGTTATACTTTGTGAAATGATGGTGGCAAGGGCTGCACCTCGTATACCCCATTTAAACACATAAATGAATAATGGAGCAAGTATAACATTCATAACAACGGTTAATATTGTTGCATACATCGATTCCTTGGGGTGTCCGGCTGCTCGCAAGGCTGCGTTTATGCCCAAATACAGGTGTGTTATGGCGTTTCCGTATAAAAGAATCTCCATGAATTCACGAGCATATGGCAGTGTGGCATCACTTGCTCCAAAGAAGTATAGTATCTCGTCGATAAAAAGCAGGGAAATACCACCAAACAAAATACCAATTATTACATTGAGTGTAACAATGTTACCCAGAATGTTTTTAGCCGACTCATAATCGCGTTGTCCTAAACGAACCGACAAAAGTGTTGCGCCACCTACTCCCACCATGGCTCCAAATGCAGCAGAAAGGTTCATGAATGGGAACGTGGTTGCCAAACCCGATATTGCAAGCGCACCTACACCCTGCCCAATAAAGATACTGTCGATGGTGTGGTAGAGCGATGCTGCTGTTTGTGCAATAATGGCAGGTATAGCATATTGGGCAAGCAGTTTTCCAATCTCTTCGGTTCCTAACTCGGTGGGAACTCTTTTTTTACCTGTGTTACTCATATAAAGGAGTGTAATCTGTTTCTTATGAAAAATTGTTTATTATGAGGAAACAATTTACATTGAAAAAATATAACTTTGCACTTGGCAATTCGGGTGCGAAGTTACAAAATGTTTATATAAAATTATATATTTATTTAAAAAAGTAGTAATTTTTAAATAGGCGGTTGTTGAGTTTTGTTCGGGTGAGATAAAGAAGTTTTTTAATTTATATTGTTGTTTTAGAACAAAAATAGTTGTACAAATATGTCGGTTGTAAAAAAAAGCGTATTGGTGGGTATGAGTGGTGGAATAGACAGTACCGCTGTGTGTCGTTTATTGCTGGAACAGGGTTACAAAGTTGTAGGCTTGACATTTATAACTTGTGATGCCTCTGTTGCTTCGACCAAAGCAGCGGCATCACTTGCGCAACGTTTGGGTATAGAGCATCATGTGGCAGATGTGCGTGAGGAATTTCGTGCAACGGTGATACACTCCTTTATCGACGCCTATCTTTCGGGTGTAACCCCTAATCCTTGTGTGAATTGTAATCTTCAAATGAAATTCCGTATTCTCACCGAATGGGCCGACAAATTGGGGTGCGAAAAAATTGCTACAGGACATTATGTGAAAGTGATAACAGAACAGGGAAAGCACTACATTGTTACTGGTGATGATGATTATAAGGACCAAAGTTATTTTCTTTGGCGTCTTACACAAGAACAACTCTCACGTGTGGTTTTCCCACTTGGAGAGTGGGAAAAGAGCAATGTGCGCAGGTATCTGAACGATGCCGGGTTTGAACAAGTTTCTAACGGTGCTGAAAGCATGGAGGTCTGTTTCATTCCTGGAGATTATCGAGATTTTTTAAAAAATAATATTCCCAATATAAATGAAACAGTAAAACAGGGTTCTTTTGTCGATAGCGAAGGGAGGGTCCTTGGGCAACATCAAGGTTTTCCATATTATACCATAGGCCAACGCAAAGGACTTGGGGTGGCTTTGGGCTATCCCGCATACGTAATAAAGATAAATGCCGAAAAGAATACAGTTATGTTGGGTAAAGAAGAGCAACTGAAAACCGATTATATGCTTATAGAGGCTCCGGAGTGGGTGGCAGGTGTACCCGACGAGGTGTTGACGGTTCGCATACGTTATCGCAGTCGTCCTATACTTTGTGATAAACCTCAGGCGCTACCCGATGGACGCTATCTGGTACATCTTAAACAAACTGCATCGGCAATAACTCCCGGGCAGTCGGCAGTGTTCTATGTAAATAATCGTGTCGTGGGTGGTGCATTCATTGCATCGCAACGTGGAATAAACCAATGGATAAAATGAATATATCGGAACCGCTTACACTCTATTCCCTTAACAATCTTGTGCGTGCCACGATAAATCGTGAGATGCCGTTGCGTTATTGGGTTACGGGTGAATTGAGTGAGGTTCGCGAAACTGCATCGGGACATTGTTATATTGAATTGGTACAACGTGACGAGGTAACACAGGAGTTACTTGCCAAAGCGCGAGGTACAATTTGGGCACGCACATACTCGCTTTTGCGCCCTTACTTTATGGAACAGACCGGGGAACGTTTCTCTGTTGGGTTAAAGGTGCTCTTGCAGGTTACGGTCGATTTTTATGAGTTGTATGGCTTTGCACTCGATATTTGCGATATTGAGCCTGCCTACACAATTGGCGATATGGCCAGACAGAAACAACAAATAATAAAACGACTTACCGATGAAGGAGTTATAAACCTTAATAAAGAGTTGTCTTTTCCTGCCTTGCCACAACGCATAGCGGTTATTTCTTCATCTACGGCAGCAGGCTATGACGACTTTTGCCATCAGTTAAAAAATAACCCCTATGGTATTGTCTTTTATCCCTCTTTATTCGCATCTCCCATGCAGGGTGCAAAGGTTGAACAAGGTATTATAGGTGCTCTTAACCGCATTGCGGAACATTTGGAAATGTGGGATGTGGTGGTTATAATACGTGGTGGAGGTGCAACGAGTGAATTGTCCTGCTTCGATACATACGACCTCGCAAATAATTGTGCGCAGTTTCCTTTACCAATAATAACCGGTATAGGACATCAACGCGATGATACACTTGTCGATGTAGTTGCTCATACAAGAGCAAAGACTCCTACTGCGGCGGCAGAACTGTTGATACATGCAATGAGTGTGCAGGCGGCATATATCGACGAAATAAAACAGACTATAGTTGTGGCAGTAAATGGTGCAGTAGAGAGCATGCAACGAAATATACAGGGTGTCTTGCAAAAACTTCCAATGTCGGTTGCATTGTATTTGCAACAACAACAGCATAAACTTGCTTTGTGGGAGAATACGCTCAATGCCGCATCGCCACGCAGAATATTGGAGTTGGGTTACACGCTTACTACATGTAACGGAAAGGTTGTACGCTCTGTTGCCGATGTGGTATCGGGCTGTGTTGTGGTAACACATACAACAGATGGAGAGTTTTCAAGTATAGTAACAGATAAAGACGAGAATAATGAATAAAATTGAGACATATAATGATGCGGTAAAACGTCTCGAAGAGATAGTGGCACAGATTAACTCCGGAACAATCGATATTGATATGCTTACCGAGAATCTGCGTGAGGCGCATGAACTTATTAAATTCTGTCGTGCAAAACTTTACAAAGTGGACGAAGAGGTTAAGACTCTATTGTCGAGTATTGCCGATGAAACAACCGAATAATAAAAAATATTTCATTTAAAACCTTGTTTTGCGTAATTAATTGTATCTTCGCAGTTGAATTTTGAAGGAACATAAAAAATTAATATAATGAATTCAATCGATTGGTCAAACTTAGGTTTCGGTTACATGAAAACCGATTACAATGTGCGTTGTTGCTATCGCAATGGCGAGTGGGGCGAAATAGAGGTATGCAGTGACGAAACACTAAATATACACATGGCTGCTACATGCTTGCATTATGGGCAGGAGGCTTTCGAGGGTTTGAAGGCTTTTCGTGGCAAAGATGGTAAAGTACGTATTTTCCGCCTTGAGGCAAATGCCGAACGTCTGCAAAATACTTGCGATGGAATCCTTATGCCTAAAGTGAGTGTTGAACTGTTTCGTGAAATGGTTACCAAAGTGGTAACACTGAACAAACGCTTTATTCCTCCTTATGAGAGTGGGGCTTCTCTCTATATCCGTCCGTTGCTCATTGGAACAAGTGCGCAGGTAGGAGTGCATCCTGCATCGGAGTATATGTTCATAATCTTTGTTACTCCGGTAGGTCCTTACTTTAAGGGTGGTTTTTCTACCAATCCCTACGTGATAATTCGCGAATACGACCGTTCGGCGCCTCTTGGTACCGGTCGTTATAAGGTGGGTGGAAACTATGCGGCAAGTCTTAGAGCAAACAAATTGGCACACGATAAAGGCTATTCTTGCGAATTCTATCTCGATGCAAAAGAGAAGAAATATATTGACGAATGTGGTGCGGCAAACTTCATAGGTATAAAAAACAATACATACGTTACACCTAAATCTACATCTATATTGCCATCTATCACAAACCGCAGTTTACAACAATTGGCAAAGGATATGGGACTTGCTGTAGAACAACGTGCCATACCCGAAGAGGAACTCTCTACATTTGAAGAGGCTGGCGCATGTGGTACTGCGGCAGTAATATCGCCTATCGAACGTATCGATGATTTGGAACGTGGTACCTCGTATGTCTTCTCAAAAGATGGTAACCCCGGTCCTGTATGTACAAAATTGTATAATAAACTACGTGCGATACAGTATGGTGATGAACCCGATACTCATGGTTGGGTAACAGTTCTTGATATTTAAGATAAACATTATAATTGAATAAGTAAAATGAAAAAAAACAGTGCATATTTTAAAAATGCCGGCTGGTCTCAACTCAGTGGCAAATGGGCTCCTGCAGTTTTGCTCACATTTATCTATTTATTGATTGCAGTTGTAGCATCTACTGTAGTAGGAGAGACTCCAAAGGTTGGCTCTTTATTGACATGGCTTGTAACTGTTGTTTTGTATCCTATGGATTATTCCTATACAGTGGCTTTCTTGGATAACCTACGTAGTGGTAAAGAGATAAAAACTGAATCTCTGTTTGCAGGTTATAATGAATGGGCACGTATAATCCCTACATTATTGTTGTCAAATATTTTTATATTTCTATGGACGTTACTTCTCATTGTCCCCGGAATTATAAAAGGTATAGAGTATTCACAAGTTGTGTATATACTTAAGGATAATCCGCAAATCGGTCCGGATGCTGCCATAGAAAGAAGCATGGCAATGATGCATGGACATAAATGGCAATATTTTAAACTTGTAATCTCTTATATAGGCTGGATATTATTGGTAATATTGACAGTCGGAATAGTTGCACTCTTCTATACTCCATATTATTGTGCTACGATGGCCAATTTCTATGAGTATGTAAAAGAAGATTACAATAAGCGAGTAGAGGCATAATTTATATGGCAAAAGGAAAACTGCAGAAATTCGCCGATATGCGTGAATACCGCAATGTGGTTGAACACCCGTTCTCGGTAGCCGATAATGTGGAGTTCCCTCTTTGTGGCTCATGGAATAAGGACTTTTTTCATAACAACAATCCTATTGTTCTCGAATTAGGGTGTGGCAGGGGTGAATATACCGTTCAATTGGCACGTAAGTTTCCCGACAAGAACTTCATAGGTGTAGATATAAAAGGTGCGAGAATGTGGAGTGGAGCAACTGAGGCTCTGCATGACGGTTTGACGAATGTTGGTTTTTTGCGTACCAATATCGAAATAATAGACCGATTGTTTGCGTGTGGCGAAGTAAGTGAAATATGGCTTACTTTCCCCGACCCGCAAATGAAAAAATTTACAAAACGTCTTACATCATCGCTTTTTCTACAACGTTATGCGAAAATTCTAACCGATGATGCGGTAATACACCTTAAGACCGATAGTAACTTTATGTTTACATATACAAAATATGTAACCGAGGTGAATAATCTGCCGGTTGTAGAGTGTATCGACAATGTATATGCGCAAGGTGATGTGGGTGAAATACTTTCAATTCGCACCTATTACGAATCGCAGTGGCTTGAACGCGGTATAACAATAAAATATATCTCCTTCCATCTGTCGAAAAGAGATGGCTTCGTAGAACCCGATGTAGAGATTGAACTCGATGAATATCGTAGTTACAATCGTAGCAAACGTAGTTCATTACAAACAAGAAAGTAAAAGATTATGGCATTATATCCCAAACTAATACTCGATGCATTAACCAAAGTTCGTTATCCGGGAAACGGTAAAAACTTAGTTGAGGCAGAGATGGTCGACGATAATATACGTATCGATGGTAACAAAGTGAGTTTCTCGCTTATTTTCGAAAAACCTACCGACCCATTTATCCGTTCTGTTGTTAAATCGGCTGAAACCGCAATTCTTACATACGTGGGTAAAGATGTTGAGATTGTCGGAAATATCAGTGTGGTTAGCAGGCAACAGGCACGTCCCGAGGTAGGCAAGTTCTTACCGCAGGTGAAAAATGTTATTGCAATTTCGTCGGGTAAGGGTGGAGTAGGTAAATCTACTGTGTCGGCAAATCTAGCCATAGCACTTGCACGATTGGGTTATAAAGTGGGTCTGCTCGATGCCGATATTTTCGGTCCTTCGATACCTAAAATGTTCAGTGTCGAAGATGAACGTCCCTATAGTGAACGTGTAGACGGTCGCGACCTTATAGTTCCGGTTGAAAAGTTTGGTGTAAAAATTCTGTCGATAGGTTTCTTTGTCGACCCTGAACAGGCTATATTATGGCGTGGCAGTATGGCGAGCAATGCTCTGAAACAGTTGATAGCCGATGCTAATTGGGGCGAACTGGATTATTTTCTTATAGACCTTCCTCCCGGCACAAGCGATATACACCTTACTATTGTGCAGAGTCTTGCCATTACCGGTGCAATTGTGGTAACAACTCCGCAACAGGTGGCACTTGCCGCAGCAATAAAAGGTGTTAATATGTTTACTAATGAAAAAGTCGCTGTTCCCATTCTTGGAGTGGTAGAGAATATGGCATGGTTTACTCCTGCCGAACTTCCCGAAAATAAATACTTTATATTTGGTAAGGATGGTGGTAAACGTATGGCTGACTCATTCAACATACCATTGATAGGTCAGATACCTCTTGTCCAGAGTATCTGTGAAAGTGGCGATGAGGGTTTACCTATTGCAATGAAAGCAGGTTCTCCCGATGCGCATGCATTCCTTTCTTTGGCAGAAACTTTGGTCAGACGTACCGAATTGCGTAACGACTCACTTCCTCCAACGGAAATTGTGGGTGTTCGTTGATACTTCATTTATCTATTTATAAGCAGGATGCAACCGAAAGTATCCTGCTTTTTTATTATTACAAGAAAATAATGTCAAATACATTTGTATAAATGTAAAATATACTTTACATTTGCTGCGTTAACATATTGCGATGACTATCTGATACAAAGAAACCGCATGGTATAAGAAGTTGTGAAATATAACAGTCTCTAAATTCAAGTGGTTTCTAACAGCCGGCAAAATTCAGTGGTCTATCGTTTGAATGGTATTAACTTTTTAAGATTTGACATTATGAAAACTATTTTTTTGTTACCGCGTAAATGCAGGTGCTGGGGTTATCTGTTATTTGTGTTATCGGCGCTATGGGGTGTATATATCCTTTTTATCGAGGAATCCTGTTGGGATAATGCGATACTCTTTGATGCATTGCAGGCTGTAAAAACAAATGTGGCAATAATAGGAACATTGGCAGGTTTGTGCCTTGTGGCTTTTGCAAAAGAGCGTGTAGAGGATGAACTTGTTATGTCGCTTAGAATGGATGCGATGCTAAAATCTCTGTTCCTTAATTCCTTGCTGATAGCATTACTTGCTTTATTCTGTTACGGCTCGTCTTACGTGTTGTGTCTTTCTTGTTCACAATATGCCATGTTACTGCTTTATATAGTGATATTCCGTTATAATATGTACCGACATCTGAAAGATAATGAAGAATAATATAAGAGTGGAGAGAGCGGTTATGTCAATCTCTCAACAACAACTTGCCGATGCAGTAGGAGTGAGTCGCCAAACAATAAACTCCATAGAGAAGGGACGCTTTGTACCATCGACTGTGCTTGCACTTAAGATAGCGCACCATTTCGGTAAGGCGGTCGATGATGTTTTTACTCTCGAAGAGGGTGATTAGTCTCTAAGTAATGTAATAATAGAAACCGATGGCTATGGATACAAGGATTGTTCCAAGTATACCATAGAGCCATCGGCTTTTTTTGCGTCCGAAATAACTTACAATGGGTTCTGCATTCTTCGAAGTAAAGAACCAATCCCAATCTTTAACCGCAGCAACAATTGTAACAATGCCACAGATTAAAAAGAGAGTCTGTATAATATGATGCAGAACCATTTTGCGTTATTTATCGTTGAGAGGATTCCAACCTTGTGCTTTTAATTCCATCTCCACACCATCACGTGTAATCATGGCAAGACCAAGGTTCTCTCCTACTATATGTCCAATCAATCGAACATCTTTCATAGATGCAACTTTTTCGTAGTCGGCAATGGGAACAGTGAATAAGAGTTCGTAATCTTCGCCACCGTTGAGGGCGCACGTCATAACGTTCATGTTTAACTCCTCTGCCATTATTGCTGTCTGATAATCAATGGGAATATGTTCTTCATATATTCTGCAACCCACTTTACTCTGTTTGCATATATGCATCAATTCCGAAGATAAACCGTCTGAAATATCTATCATGGCAGTAGGAATAATACTCTCTTTGCGTAATTTTTCAATTATATCCTTGCGTGCTTCGGGTTTTAGTTGTCGCTCTATGATATACTCTTTACCTGCAAAATCGGGCTGAATATCTTTACCTGCTGTTGCAATTTTTTCACGTTCTAAAAGTTGCAAGCCCATATATGCCGCTCCAAGGTTACCCGACACACATATAAGGTCGGTCTCTTTTGCCGTACTGCGCTTTACAACTGTTCCCTTTGCTGCAGTGCCAATGGCTGTTATGCTTATCGCAAGTCCCGTGAGCGACGATGTGGTGTCGCCACCTACAATATCTACATTATGCTCTTTACATGCCAATTTTATTCCTGCATATAAATCTTCGATATCTTCTACACAGAATTTTTGACTCAATGCAACAGATACAGTTATCTGTTTGGGAGTGCCGTTCATGGCGTAGATATCCGAAAGGTTTACTATTGTCGCCTTATAGCCAAGATGCTTTAATGGAACATAAGTCAGGTCGAAATGAACTCCTTCCATGAGCAGGTCTGTTGACACAAGCACCTCTTCGTTGTTGTCAAAATTAAGTATGGCGGCATCATCGCCAACCCCTGTCAATGTCTCTTTATTGCCGGGAGTAATGTCCGATGTAAGATGCTCTATTAAGCCGAACTCTCCGAGTTTGGCAATCTCTGTTCTGTTCTGTGTGTTCATCTCTTTTATGCTCTGTTTACAATCTCGCGGAATATTGTTGTCATGCGTGGCTGTGCCTCGTCGGCAGCCTTCTGTACCTCTTCGTGGCTCACCTCTACAACCACTCCTTCGAGTCCAAGGTCGGTAATGACCGAAATTCCAAATACGCGTATACCGCAATGATGTGCAACTATAACTTCGGGAACGGTTGACATACCTACGGCATCTCCTCCCATGCGGTGGAACATTACATATTCTGCCGGTGTCTCAAAAGTGGGACCCTGAGTGCCTAAGTATACACCTTCAACAACGCGAATACCTTTCTCTGTGGCAATTTCCTTGGCCATCGCAATGAGTTCCGGGCTGTATGCTTTGCACATGTCGGGGAAACGGTCGCCATAGGGAATGTTCTTGCCACGTAAAGGGTGCTCAGGGAATGTGTTTATATGGTCGGTTATAATCATTAGGTCTCCAATTCTGAAATCGGGGTTCATACCACCTGCGGCATTCGAAACAAAAAGTGTTTTAATACCCAATTCGCGCATAACACGCACCGGGAATGTAACCTCTTTCATTGAATACCCTTCGTAATAGTGGAAACGACCTTGCATGGCCATAATCTCTTTGTCTCCCAATTTACCAAAAATAAGTTTGCCGGTATGTCCTTCAACTGTCGACAGTGGAAAGTTGGGTATATCTTTGTACTCTATTTCGTATTTATCTGTTATTTCGTTTACCAAACTACCCAAACCTGTTCCAAGAATAATTGCAGTTTCGGGGTTTGTAGTCATCTTAGCCTTTAAGAATTCGGCAGTCTCTTGAATTTTCTGTAACATAATCTGAAATTATTTGATTAAACATTTTTTGTTCGTCGTTAAGGAATGTAACCTCTATCGGTAATACAAAAATATTCTCCATTATGTTTTGGGGTATATCGTTGCGTCCAATAAGTCTCGAGGCATCTTTTTCGGTGGTGATAATACACTTTGTTCCTTTCATTTTTTCGAATGTCATTGAAATGTTCTCCAACTCCTGCTTGCTGAAGTTGTGATGGTCGGCATACTGCATTAATATTACATCGGCACCTCTGCGCGATAATTCCATCTTTAACGGGTCGGGTTTTGCAATGCCGGTGAGCAATAGTACCTTGGCGCCTTTTGTGATGTCTGCCATGTAATGGCAATACTGTGGAAAAAGAGAATAGATGTCGCCATATTTCATTGTAGAGAAGAAAATGGGTACTCCTTTTTTTGTCTCTAACATCTTTTTATACAAATTTTGTTGCTCTTTACTAATCTCATTCGGGCATTTTGTTATTATGGCGATGTCAGCGCGTAATGAGCCTCGTGCATCTTCTCTCAAACGCCCGAAAGGCAGCAGGCAATCGTTCCATATGGGGTGGCTGTAGTCGATAAGCAGAATGTTCATTCCTGCTTTTACATATCTGTGTTGGTATGCATCGTCGAGTATTATAACATTTGGTGTCTCCTCTGCCAATAATCTATCAATACCCTCAACGCGCTTTTCGTCTACAGCAACGGTTATTTCCTGGAATTTTCTTTTTATTTGGAACGGCTCATCCCCAATCTCCTCCATGCTGCTGTTTGCATCTGCTCTTAAATACCCTTTTGTCTTGCGCCCGTAGCCTCTGCTTAATACTGCAACTTTCTTATGCTCTTTTAACAGGCGAACCAAATACTCGGTATGAGGTGTTTTACCTGTACCGCCTACAGTTATGTTACCTACGCATATTATGGGTAAGTTGAAGATACTCTCTTTGAGATGCCCCCGGTCGAACGCATAGTTTCTAATACGTGTAACCCAATAAAAAGGGTTAATGGCATTAAGAATTTGTGATATTTTTCCTGTTTTCTTGGGCATGATTCTGTACAGTGTTGTCTGTTTGAATTTTACGCGAACCTATTATCGCAATTTATTGCAAATGTAACCAAAAGTTCTAAACAAACCATTACATTTTATGCTCTTTTCACTATTTGGTATATAATATTTGTTTACGTGTAAATGTGCGAAATGTCTAATTATGCATGTTTTTAACATTTTATGTGCATGTTTTTGTGTAAATGTTTACGAGTTTGAAAAAAAAAAGTTACTTTTGCCCGAAATTGTCGTGTGAATTATAAAATTTTTGTAACTTGCACCCGTTTAATGGATAGATGCTTCTTGGAAAGATGCTCGAGTGGTTGAAGAGGCACGCCTGGAAAGCGTGTATACGTCAAAAGCGTATCGGGGGTTCGAATCCCCCTCTTTCCGCAGAACTTAAAAGATATATTAACTTTAAAATAACAATTTCTAAAAATTACACACATGAAAAAGCTTTTTGCTATTGTTGCAATGTTGGGTATGTTTACATTTACCCAGACAGTTATTGCTCAGGATGCTGCTCCTGCCGATGTGCAGACAGAGCAGGTAGTTGATTCACTTGCTGGCGACTCAGCAGTTGCTGAGGAGGCTCCCGTTAATGAACCCGCTGAGGCTCCTGTTGTTGAGGAGGCTGAGGCTCAGGGTTTCCACAAAACTTTGAAGACTAAGTTTATCGAGGGTGATGCAGGCTTTATGTCATTGGTTGCCATTGCAATGGTTATCGGTTTGGCTTTCTGTATCGAGCGTATCGTTTACCTTAGCCTTGCTCAGGTAAATACCAAGAAACTTATGTCGGCTATTGCTGCTGCTCTCGACGCAAAAGATATCGAGAAGGCTAAAACTATCTGCCGCGAAACTCCCGGTCCCGTTGCTTCTATATGCTATCAGGGTCTTCTCCGTGTAGACGATGGTCTCGACGTTGTTGAGCGTTCAGTTGTTTCTTATGGTAGTGTACAGGCTGGTAACCTCGAGAAAGGTTGTTCATGGATTACACTTTTCATCGCGATGTCTCCTTCACTCGGATTCTTGGGTACTGTGATTGGTATGGTCATGGCGTTCGACGACATCCAGGCTGCAGGTGATATCTCTCCGACAGTCGTTGCCGGTGGTATGAAAGTGGCTCTTATCACAACTATCTATGGTATTATCGCTGCTCTTGTGCTTCAGATTTTCTATAACTATATCCTTGGTAAAATCGAGGCTCTTACAGCCGACATGGAGGATTCTTCAATCGTTCTCCTCGACCTTCTTACAAAATACAACCTTAAGAAGTAATTAAAAAACAGCCTTTAAATAATATAAGATATGAAAGCAGCTGTTATAAATAAACTTTCAACCTACCTGTTTTACGTGCTGATGGCGGTATCGGCAGTAGTGTTGCTACTGTTCTACCTCGTTGGTTACGATAACATGTCTCAGGTTGCTGCCGGCATGGTAACAGATCCTGCAAACCTCGATCTGTTAATGTACTGGATGTACGCCCTGCTCGCTATTAGTGTGATTGCGATGTTGTGTTTCTCGATAGCACAATTCTGCTCATCGCTCAAAACAAACCCAAAATCTGCTGTTAAGGGTATTGTTACTCTCGTGTTGTTTGTAGTACTTTTCGGTGGTGCTTATGCTGTTGCCGATGATAGTGCTATTACTATAAATGGTAAAGCATTTGATGAGTCAAATACTTTGATTCTTACCGATGTTTGCATATACGTACAATATGTACTCCTTGTGGTAACAACTTTATGCACTATTATCGGTTTGACAGGTTTGTTTAAATTTGCTAACAAAATTAAAGAATAATAGGTAACATGGCTAAAGGAAATAGAAAAGTACCGGGAATCAATGCCAGTTCAACGGCGGATATCTCGTTTATCTTGCTCATCTTCTTCCTTGTAACCACCTCAATGGATACAGACCGCGGTCTGCATGTACGTCTCCCGAATCCTCCCGATGAGACTTTGCAACAGGATCCTCCTAAGATTCGTAAGCGTAACAGCCTCATTGTGAATGTTAACATGAATAACCAGGTATTGGTTACTCAAGGTGACAAAGAGCCTAGAGAGGTTATGATTTCGGAGTTGCGTGCTATTGCAAAGGAGTTTATTGCAAACCCCGAAGACCGTATCGACTATCCCGAGAAACATGCTGTTGAGTTGCCTGCACCTTTTGGTGTGCAAATGATTACCGATAAACATGTAATCTCTTTGCAAACCGACCGTGCAACAAACTACGATACATATTTCCAGGTGGAGAACGAGTTGTATGGCGCATATAATGAATTGCGTGACGAGTTGGCTCGTAAAACTTTCGGCCATCCCTTCGTGCAGTGTAGTGAAGACCAACAGTTGGCTTGCCGTTTGTACTATAAGTGTATGATTTCCGAGGCAGAGCCGCGTACATATCATCAACATTAATTATGAGTAAGTTTCAGAAAAAAGGAAAGGCAGAAATGCCCGAATTGAATACCTCGTCGTTGCCCGACTTGATATTCTCAATCCTCTTCTTCTTCATGATTGTAACGTCAATGCGTGAGGTGGAGTTGAAGGTTGAGTTCAAGACTCCATCGGGAACCGAGTTGGAAAAACTTGAGCGTAAGTCGTTGGTTTCTAATATCTACATCGGAAAGCCTACTCGTGAATATCGTGCAAAGATGGGTTCACAGAGTCGTATCCAATTGAACGATAAATTTGCTGAGGTTGCACATATACGTGAATATGTTCAGGATGAGCGCGAAAGTTTGGCAGAGCGTGATAAACCTTATATGAAGATATCTATTAAAGGTGACAAGGATACTGCTATGGGTATCATCACCGATGTAAAGATGGAACTTCGTAAGGCATGGGCGTTATCAGTAGTATATTCGGCGGCACAACGTTGATTATACAATATACATAAAAACAGAGAGCGATATTTGATATCGCTCTCTGTTTTTATGTAATAATGAAATGTGTTACTTGGAATATGTTACGAATGAATAATCAAAGTCGTGCTTCTCATCGCATTGATGGTTCTCCCGTTCAGTCTCTTTCCATATATTTTTGTCAATCTCGGGGAAGAATGCATCGGCTTCCGATGGGGTGTCGGCAACCTCGGTAAGGCATAACATGTCGGCAAACGGCATAGAGGTACGGTATAGCATCTCTCCGCCAATTATGTATACAATATCTTCGTTTTGGCAATTCTTTAAAGCCACCTCCAGGGAGGAGTAATGCTCTGCACCCGGGAATACACTCTCTTTGCGTGAAAGAACAATATTGCGTCTGTTGGGAAGGGCTCCTTTAGGTAATGAACGAAAAGTGTTGCTTCCCATTATTATTGTGTGCCCTGTAGTGAGTGCCTTAAATCTTTTAAGGTCATTCGGCAACCAATATATCAGTTTGTTCTTGTAGCCTATGGCGTTGTTTTGCGCAATGGCTGCTATCAATGCGAGTTTATACATATATCTAAATAGTGCCTAATCTCCTTAATTATACTGCCACAACACCTTTTATGTGTGGGTGTGCTTCGTAGTTCTCCAATGCAAAGTCCTCGTATTTAAAACCAAAGATATCTTTTATATCGGGGTTTATCCTCATTTGTGGCAGTGCGTACGGCTCACGTGTCAGTTGCAGTTTAACCTGTTCAATGTGGTTCGAATATATGTGTGCATCGCCCAAGGTATGTACAAAATCACCTGCCTTTAATCCTGTAACCTGTGCCACCATCATAAGCAAGAGTGCATACGATGCAATGTTAAATGGTACACCAAGGAAACAATCGGCACTTCTCTGATATAGTTGCAGGCTCAATCGTCCATCGGCCACATAGAACTGGAACATTGCATGGCATGGTGGCAGGTTCATATTCTTTATATCTGCGACATTCCATGCGTTCACAATTATACGTCGCGAGTCGGGGTTCTTCTTCAATGTCTCTATAACCTCTTTTATTTGGTCTATATGCCCTCCTTCGTAGTCGGGCCACGAACGCCATTGGTATCCGTAGATATGTCCCAAATCGCCATTTTCATCTGCCCACTCGTTCCATATTCTAACTCCGTTCTCTTGCAGATACTTTACATTTGTATCTCCGTTCAGAAACCATAACAACTCGTGGATAATAGACTTGAGGTGTAACTTTTTTGTTGTAAGACAAGGAAACCCCTCTTCTAAGTTAAAACGCATTTGGTGACCAAATACACTTATTGTTCCGGTTCCTGTTCTGTCTTCTTTTTTGCTGCCCTCTTTTAATATTCTGTCGAGCAGGTCTAAATATTGTTTCATAATTATGTTGTTCAAATTTACCGCGAATATAACCCTTGTTATCGATATTGAAAAATATAAAAGGAGAAAAATGAAATAAAATCTCTCTATTGAATACTTTACATCCTTTGTCTGTATGGGTGTTATACATGCCGGCATGCATTATGCCAATTGAAATTGCATATATTATGCAATGTTTTATGTATACTGTTTATGAAATAATTTAAAAGAAAAACTGTTTTGTTGAAGAAGAATCCTGTTTCGTGTAATGACAATATTCGGTATGTATATGCAAATTTGTGTGTAAATATGTTATATTGTTGCTGAAAAGCGTTTGTTTTAGTAATATTTTTTTATCTTTGCACCTGCTGCTTCCTTACCTTTTGTGGAACGTTTTAATGGAATTGAATACGGAGTTTATAGCACGCACAAAACAACTGTTTGGTACAGACAGGTTTTTATGTTTTGAAACGGCACTGAACAGTGCTCCGCTTGTCAGTATTCGGTATAACCGTTTGAAGTCGTCGGATGAACTTTGTGAAGACAAAGTGTTGTGGGCTTCGGATGCATGCTATCTTGAGCAACGTCCTATGTTTACAGCCGACCCTCTGTTCCATGCGGGGTGTTATTATGTGCAGGAGGCAGCATCTATGTTCCTTGAACAGGTTGTTAAGCAATATATATCCACTCCGGTACGTGTTCTCGATTTGTGCGCTGCACCCGGTGGAAAATCGACTCATCTGTTGTCGTTGCTCCCCGAGGGTAGTCTGTTGGTATCGAATGAGCCTATGCCGCTTCGTGCCAATGTGCTTGCCGAGAATATTATAAAATGGGGGCGTCCGTCGGCTATGGTCGTAAAGAACGAGCCAAAGGATTTTGCTCGTTTTAAGAACTTTTTCGATGTGGTGGTGGTAGATGCTCCATGTTCCGGCGAAGGTATGTTTCGTAAAGATTCATTCGCGGTGGAGCAGTGGTCGGTAGGTAATGTCGAAGTTTGCGCCAAGCGTCAGCGCGAGATTCTCTCCGATGTTTGGCAGGCACTTCGTCCCGGTGGGCTACTTGTATATAGTACCTGCACCTTTAATCGCGAAGAGGACGAGGATTGCGTGGCTTGGGCTTCACAGGAATTGGGTGCCCAGGTTCTGCCTTTGGAGGTCTCTCCCCGGTGGGGCATAA
Source organism: uncultured Bacteroidaceae bacterium (assembly GCA_964512955.1). GTDB lineage: Bacteria > Bacteroidota > Bacteroidia > Bacteroidales > Bacteroidaceae > HGM04593. The sequence continues at coordinate 2,747 of CAZEKX010000024.1, read as the reverse complement.
CCGCAAACCTTGTGGGCGACGGTAATCCGGTTTATCGTTTTATCCCCGGATATACCCGTGGCGAGGGATTCTTCCTGTCGGTGATGCGAAAGGATGGTGATGTGGCCTTGCAGACACCTCGTGCCACACGTGTACAGCAGGTTTCGGCAAAGCAGCGCGAACAGGTTTCTGCATGGTTGACAAATCCTGCGGAGTTCGACTATATCATGCATAAGGATACAATTGTTGCTGTACCTAAACGGCATGCCGATGCCATTAATGTATTATCTTCAAAGTTGAATGTATTGCATGCGGCACTGCCTGTTGCAACAGTAAAAAACAATAAACTGTTGCCGGTACACGCACTTGCAATGAGTACATGCTTGAACCGCGACGCTTTTGTCAGAGTCGAATTGGAACGAGAAAAAGCACTTCAGTATCTGCATCGCGAGGCACTTCTCCTTCCCGATGCACCGGTAGGAATACTATTGCTTACATACAAAGGAATACCTATCGGTTTTGCAAAAAATGTTGGTAATAGAGCCAATAATCTCTATCCAACAGAGTGGAGAATAAGAAAAGACCCAATGGAATTATAAAATAAACTATGATATGAAAAAGACATTATTATTTTTGTTGTTGACACTGTCAGTGCAGGTTTATGCACAGTTTGTGAATCCTGTCTCTGTGAAACTCGATAAGAGTATCGACGGTGTTAATGGCGTACTTACATTCACCGCTTCTATCGAGAGTGGTTGGCACATGTACTCAACCAATATTCCCGAGGGTGGTCCTACATCCACCACATTCAATGTGGAAAAGATTGAGGGTGCTGAATTGGTAGGCGAACTTACTCCCGGCGATGGTTGGGTAGAGGTCGATGACCCTATCTTCGAAATGCGTTTGAGGTATTTCGATGCCAAAGCGACTTTTACTCAAAAGTTCAAGGTAACAGCGCCCCAGTATCGCATTGAGGGCTATTTGGAGTATGGTGCTTGTAACGACGAGAACTGTACACCACCCACTGCATACGATTTCAATGTAACGGGTACGGTTGAATTGCCAGCACCTGTTGTGGAGAAGCCCGCAGTTGTGGAGCCTGCACCAAGCAAAAAGGTAGAAAAACCTATAGAGCAACCTGAGGAAAAAACGGTTGTTGAGTCTGAGGTTATAGAACCGGTATTAATAGAACCTGCTACGGTTGTTGAAGATGAACCGGCACAGGTATCGAGTGAAAACAAATATCTCTCGGAGTTGTGGACACCCGTAATAGATAAATTGGATGTTGAAGAGGGTACTGTAAACCGTTCATTGTGGATAACATTTGTACTTGGTTTCGGTGGTGGCTTGCTCGCGTTGCTCACCCCCTGTGTATGGCCCATTATTCCCATGACTGTAAGTTTCTTCCTGAAACGCTCCAAAAGTCGCAAGAAGGCACTTAGCGAGGCTGTGCTGTACGGTCTCTCAATCGTTGTAATATATCTCACATTGGGATTGGTTGTAACCTCACTTTTCGGAGCAAGTGCGCTTAATGCATTATCCACAAATGCAATATTCAATATCCTTTTCTGTTTGTTGTTGGTTGTATTTGCGGCATCGTTCTTTGGTGGTTTCGAGATAACACTGCCATCCTCTTGGACAAACAAGGTCGACGAAAAGGCAAGTAATACATCGGGAATGCTCAGTATATTCCTCATGGCATTTACTCTTGCTCTTGTATCGTTCTCATGTACAGGTCCCATCATTGGCTTCCTGCTTGTGGAAATGGCTACCGAGGGCTCAATCTTTGGTCCCGCAGTAGGAATGTTCGGTTTTGCTCTTGCTCTTGCATTGCCTTTCACATTCTTCGCCATATTCCCTTCGTTGCTTAAGCAGGTTCCCCGTTCCGGAGGCTGGATGAACACAGTAAAGGTTATTCTTGGCTTTGTAGAGTTGGCATTTGCGCTTAAATTCTTCTCTGTTGCCGACTTGGCATACGGTTGGAGATTGCTCGACCGTGAGGTGTTCCTTGCTATTTGGATTGCACTCTTTGCTTGTCTTGGGCTGTATCTGCTAAACGTTATACGTTTCCCGCACGACGACCCCGAAGAGAAAAACACATCGGTAACAAAGTTCTTCCTTGCGCTTGTTTCATTGTCATTTGCAATATACATGGTTCCCGGTTTGTGGGGCGCACCCTGTAAGGCTGTGAGTGCTTTTGCACCTCCCATGTGGACACAGGACTTTAAGGTTGTCGACGATGCCGTACATCCTGTAAGTTACGACTTCGACGAGGGTATGAGAATTGCCAGAGAAAAGGGTAAACCGGCACTTATCGACTTTACAGGACATGGCTGTGTAAACTGCCGCGAAATGGAGGCATCTGTTTGGACCGACGATAAAGTGCGCTCGATACTTAACGATGACTATATACTTATTTCACTTTATGTCGACGATAGAACTCCGTTGGACGAGATTGTCGAAGTGGAAGAGCAGGGTACAGCACGCAAGTTACGTACAGTAGGCGACAAGTGGAGTTATCTTCAACGCTATAAATTCGGTGCAAATGCTCAGCCTTTCTATGTTCCCGTAGACGAAAATGGTAATCCTCTGAACGGTTCATACTCTTACGACAAGAATGTGAATGCATATATAGAATTCCTCGAGAAAGGTCTATCAAACTATAAGAATAGAAAATAAATATTCATAAGCATATAAAAAGTAATAGGCGCCATGTGATCTGACCCCAAGAAGTTGGACGGATTAATAATAAGTTTTATTGGTAAAGA
>CAZEKX010000023.1:0-28635 GCA_964512955.1 uncultured Bacteroidaceae bacterium | reverse complement strand
TCTCCAAAAAATAGACACTTCATTTTCCTAAAAACTTAATGCGCACCGCGAACCACATTATGGTTTTTACCTTTTAGCAAAAGTAACTTCTAAGAGATATGAGCGTAAAGAAAGAGAAGTTCATGGGGCACCGAGAAGTAGAAAGAGAGAATTATCCAACAAAGGAGAGTATAAGAATTTATCAATTACACGACTTTCGCCAATTTCTTACAATATTATATAGATACAACCATATTGTTATTGCACTTAATAAAATTTTTGTTACATTCGCAGATATTAAACAAGAATAATATGTACAAGTTCAAACCTATATTAAAATCATTGATATGGGGAGGTGATAAGATTATCCCCTACAAAGGTATTCAGTCGAACGAAAAGAACATTGGAGAGAGTTGGGAAATTTCGGGAGTAAAAGATAATGAGTCGGTGATAGCCGAAGGAGCAGATGCCGGCATGACTCTGCCGGAACTCCTTGAGCGCGATGGTGCAAAATTGCTTGGGGCAAACAACTACAAGCGTTTTGGCAATGAGTTCCCTTTACTTATTAAGTTCATAGATGCACGACAAGACTTGTCGATACAGGTGCATCCCAACGACGAACAGGCATGGGAACGTCATAAATCGAAAGGTAAAACCGAGATGTGGTATGTTGTGGATGCAGAACCGGGTTCACGCCTTCGTTCCGGATTTGCCAAACAGGTTACACCCGAGGAGTACGAAGCAAGCATTGCCGACAACACCATAACAGACCTTTTGGCTGAATATGATATTCATGCAGGAGACCTCTTCTTCTTACCCGCTGGACGTATTCACTCTATTGGAGCAGGAGCATTCATTGCCGAGATACAACAGACTTCGAATATAACTTATCGCATCTACGACTTCAATCGTGTAGACGCAAACGGTAATACCCGTGAACTACATACCGAGCAGAGTAAGGCGGTAATAGATTACAATGTTCTACCCGACTACCGCACCCATTACGAAAATGCGAACGACAAACGTGTAGACCTTGTTTCGTGCAACTACTTCACAACATCGTTATACAACCTCACAAAGCAGCACCACATGGATATTGCCGATTTGGATTCGTTTGTTATTGTAATATGTACGTCGGGAAGCGGTACCATAACCGATGACATCGGCAACTGTATTTCTGTAGGACAAGGAGAGACAATACTAATACCTGCAACAACAAAATGTTTGGACATACAACCAAAAGAGGATATGAAACTACTTACAAGTTGGATATAAGAAACAAAAGAAGAGGCATGCCTCTTCTTTTGTTTTATCTATTTATATATTCCAAAGCGGAAATAGCACATCGCTCACCATCGACCGCTGCCGAGACTATTCCACCGGCATAACCGGCACCCTCGCCACAAGGGAACAATCCTCTTATTTGAACATGTTGCAGAGTATTATTATCGCGAATAATGCGCACAGGCGACGATGTACGTGTTTCCACACCTATTAAGGTGGCTTCGCGAGTAAGGAAGCCATGCGAAGAACGGCCAAAGTTCTCAAAACCGCGTTGCAGACGCGACGAGATGAAACGTGGCATCCAGAAGTGCATTGGCGAAGAGAGCAAACCGGGAGCGTATGAACTGTCGGGAAGGTCGTAACTGAGCCTGTTATGTACAAAATCGGTCATTCTCTGTGCCGGAGCAGTTTGAGTACGATTACCCATGAGCCAACAAAGACGTTCCAGCCTCTCTTGAAAAGCCATGACACGTAAAGGAGATGAGTGGTCTATTTCGTCGAATCCCTCTATGTTCATTTGCATGTCGGGATGTTCTATATCCTCGCAATTGACCTGAACGACCATTCCTGAATTACTCCAACGTCCACCACGATGCGAGGGAGACATTCCATTGACAAGCAGTTCATCTTTTGCCGATGCCGACGGAATGACAACTCCTCCGGGGCACATACAGAAACTATAAACACCACGTCCGTCGACTTGTGTGGTAAAACTGTATTCAGCCGCCGGAAGATATTTTCCGCGTCCTTGGGGATTATGATATTGTATACGGTCGATTAGTTCCGATGGGTGTTCCAGACGTACACCCACAGCAAAGCCCTTAGGTTCCAATGCCACACCCGAAGCATATAACCTACGATATACATCCTTTGCCGAATGTCCTGTTGCCAAAATCACTGCATCGGCAAGGAACTCACCCTTATCGGTTACTACACCACAAACCTTGGCATCTTTTATGAGCAGTTCTGTCATGCATGTCTCGAAATGGACCTCACCTCCACTGTTCAGTATGGTATTACGCATATTCTCTATTATGCGTGGAAGTTTATCGGTACCCAAATGCGGATGTGCATCGGCAAGAATGGTGGGACTTGCCCCATGCTGACAAAAGATATTAAGAATACCTTCGATACTGCCACGTTTCTTGCTTCGTGTATAGAGTTTCCCGTCGGAATAGGCACCTGCACCACCCTCACCAAAACAGTAGTTTGAGTTAGGGTCTACTGTATGTGTACGAGAGATATTTGCCACATCTACTTTACGGTTACGCACATCCTTGCCTCGTTCCAACAGGATGGGACGCAACCCGTTCTCAATGAGTTTGAGTGCCGCAAACAGACCCGCCGGACCCGCACCGACAACCAACACAGGTTTTGCGCCTTGCACATTGGGATACTCACGACTGATATACTCATCGGCTACAGGTATTTCATTTACAAACACACGTAGCGATAAATTTACATATATGGTTCTTTGGCGTGCGTCTATACTTCGGCGCAACACCCGCACTGCATTTATGGAACGAAAATCGATTCCTTTTTCTCGCGATACATACTCTTTTATTGACTGTTCGTTTGCCGCCACCTGTGGCAGCACTCTTATTTGATATTCGTAAACCATTCTACCCGAAAATTAGTCTGAATGCCTCTTCAACCTTTGCAACCGGTTTAATCTCTATTTTAAAGCGCGATGCGTCGAGGCGTTTTGTATTTGATTTTGGCACAACTATCTGTTTAAAGCCCAATTTTTCAGCCTCGGCAATACGCTGTTCAATTCTATTAACCGGGCGTATTTCTCCCGACAAACCCACCTCACCTGCCATGCACAGTGTAGGTTCAATCTCTACATCCATGTTGCTCGACAGAATAGCGCTTATTACAGAGAGATCTATGGCAGGGTCGTTCACACGCAACCCACCGGCTATATTCAAATATACATCTTTTTGTGCCAATTTAAAACCTACACGCTTTTCCAATACCGCAAGCAACATATTCATACGACGTATGTCGAAACCGGTTGCGGAGCGTTGAGGAGTGCCGTAAGCAGCGGTACTAACAAGCGCCTGTGCTTCAATGAGGAACGGACTTACGCCCTCTATTGCCGATGCAATGGCTACACCGCTCATTCCGTTATGTCGTTCCCCAAGCAAGAGTTCCGATGGATTCTCCACCTGACGCAACCCCTCGCGACGCATCTCGTATATTCCGAGTTCCGCAGTACTTCCAAAACGGTTCTTTATTGAACGTAACACACGATAGAGGTGATGTTGGTCGCCCTCGAACTGTATAACCACATCTACTATATGTTCCAATATTTTAGGCCCGGCAATTGTACCGTCTTTAGTGATGTGCCCAATGAGTATTACAGGAACATTGTTCTCTTTGGCAAATTTCAGCAACATGGCAGTACATTCACGCACCTGCGCCATGCTACCCGGCGAGGAGTCGACCGATTCACTACACATTGTCTGTATTGAATCTATTACAAGCAGTTCGGGATTTGTATTTTTTATATGTGTAAAGATAGTCTCCAGAGAGGTTTCGCAAACTATCATACAGTTTGACTTTCCGTGTTCAATGCGGTCGGCACGTAATTTAATTTGTTGCGCACTCTCCTCGCCCGAGACATACAGTACGCGCCTGTTTGAAAGACGTAACACTGTTTGCAGTACAAGTGTCGATTTTCCTATTCCCGGTTCACCACCCAACAACACCAACGAACCCGGTACAAGACCACCGCCAAGCACACGATTGAGTTCGCCATCCTGCATATTCATGCGTGGTAGTTCATCGGTGGAGATACTGTCGATGAGTGTTGGTTGTGAGACCACCCTATCACCGCCTGTAACCGATATACGGCTTGCCGGAGTATTGCGCACCACCTTCTCCACGAAACTGTTCCATGCACCGCAGACCGGACATTTTCCCGACCATTTTGGAGACTCATAGCCACAATCGTTACACAAAAATACAGTCTTGTCCTTTGCCATTATATAATATTTTGAATTTTATTGGAATAATTTTCAATCTGCTAAGATAATGAATAGAGGTTTACATAACAAATCTGTTTCATTTTTTTATTTCGACAATTATAACTAATTTCGCTCAATAATAATTTCAGCACAAGAAACTGTTTCTGAATTACTATGGAATACATTTACCGGACATCGACTATATTCGACGGATGCAGACACATCATATATTATGCCGATAGCAAGAATAACAAACGTACCGGCAAATATATACGCAACAACAGAAAAGATATCGAACGTTACCTGCAAGAGAGAGGATTGTACAATTACAAAATAGAGATTCTTAAGCATAACATTTTTGGTAAGCGTTCTATTCGCAGACTCATATTGCGTAACAACCCCTCTTTTACTGCAGAACAATTGAAAGAGAAGGTAAAAGAGTACCGCGACATGGGATGTGAAAAAAGTTCCTGGAATATGCTGTGCATCACCGACATCAAACAGAACCGCGAAGACGCCACAGCCCAAATGGTTGTATGCAGGGATATTGACGACAACAAACCCGAGAGCGAGATTACTCGTTTCTTGGAAGAGATTATATCCATAGCAGGTATAAGTTATACAGATATAAACAGAGGTACACACTCCGACACATTTATACGATACAGTATACCCGACGACAGGAGAAAGTATTACTTTACCGGTGAAGAGGAAGAGCAAGAGAACCGCGATATATTGGCAACAGAGTTGCTTGCCGACAGTATAATTCCACGCGAGGATATTGAGTTAAGCCCACTTGTTATAGACTCCCGGTTCAATATTCATTTGGTATCGTACCCACAAATAAACATAAAATTGGAACCGTTCCACAAAGCAGTATACATTCTGTTGCTGCGCCATCCCGAAGGGATTGTACTAAAGCACATTTCGGCATACAGCGATGAGTTGAAACAGATATACCTTGCCATATCGGGACGTCAGAACACATCGGTTGTAAACAAACTTCTGCAAAGAGCCAATACACCAACCGACAACCTTATACACAAGAGCCTCTCCGTCATAAGAAAGACATTTACAAGCAATTTGCGAATGGATATTGCTAAATACTACATACCCAATACAGGACACTATAACCCGAAAACAATTCCATTAGACCGTAAATTGGTAAAAATAGAGAAAGAGATGTAAATTTGTTTGGGCATTTAACGCAAAGTTCCTACCTTCGCAAAATATTTGTATATGCCACACGCGGCATATAACATATACAATATAACTGATTGAATTTGTACGAGTAATGAAAGTAATGAAATTCGGCGGAACATCCGTTGGTTCCGTAGAGAGTATCTTAAATCTAAAAAAAATAGTTGAAGCAGAAAAAGAGCCTGTATTCGTAGTAGTGTCGGCATTAGGCGGTATCACCGATATGCTTATAAAGACTTCGGAGATGGCAGTAAATGGTGACGAAACATTTAATGAGGAATTTCAGACAATGGTTACACGTCATCACGACCTTATAAATGCCATAATTCCCGAAGGAGAGAAAAAAGAACAACTGCTCGAAAAGGTGAATAACCTGCTGAATGAGTTGGGCAACATTTATCGTGGCCTGTCACTTATAAATAATATCACCCCAAAGTCGGAAGCAACCATACTAAGTTATGGAGAAAGAATATCGAGTTACATTGTTGCCGCATTAATTGACGATGCAACGCGTGTAAACTCGCGTAATTTCATTAAAACAGAGACAAAACATAACAAATACCTGCTCGATGATGAACTAACCGATAGTTTGGTACGCGAACATCTTTCCAACTGCAAATCGAAAGTTACAGTCGTACCCGGATTCATTGCGTCGGACAAGGAGACCGGTGATATTACCAACCTTGGACGTGGAGGTTCCGATTACACTGCCGCTATAATTGCAGCAGCATTAAAAGCAGATATATTGGAGATTTGGACCGATGTGGATGGATTTATGACTGCCGACCCACGTGTTATAAATTCGGCATACACCATTCACCGTTTGAGTTATGTAGAGGCAACCGAGTTATGCAACTTCGGTGCTAAGGTTGTATACCCCCCTACCATATACCCGGTATTTAAAGCCAATATACCCATTGCAATAAAAAACACCTTTAACCCCACAGGTGAAGGAACCATTATAAGCGCAGAGAGCAAATCGGAAGGAGCACTTATCAAAGGTATATCGAGCATTAACGATACCGACCTGCTCACAGTACAAGGTCTAGGCATGGTTGGTGTGGTTGGAGTAAACCAACGTATATTCCGAGCATTGGCAAATGCCGATATAAGCGTATTCCTTGTAGCACAGGCATCATCGGAGAACAGCACATCGCTTGGATTGCGACATATCGATGCAGAAAAAGCATGTAAAGTCCTTAACAATGAGTTCGAAAAGGAGATTTCAATGGGACTCATGGAGCCTATAACCGCAGTGAGCGACTTATCAACCGTAGCCATTGTAGGTGAGAACATGCGACACAATGCCGGAATAATAGGTAAACTGTTCCAAACACTCGGTCGCAATGGAATAAATGTAGTGGCATGCGCTCAGGGTGGACAAGAGACAAATATATCGTTTGTGATAAAGTCGAGCCACCTGCGTAAGACACTGAATGTAATACACGATTCATTCTTCTTGTCGGAATACAAAATGCTCAACCTTTTCATTTGCGGAATAGGCACTGTTGGTGGAAGTCTTATAGAGCAGATAGCATCGCAACGCGAAAAGTTGAAAAAGGAGCATGGATTGAAACTTAATGTGGTGGGAATAGCCAATAGCAGCCATGCCATATTTAATCGCGAAGGTATAGACCTGTCAAACTATCGTACAATATTAAGTGAAAGCCCCGAAAGCAACATAGAGAATTTGCGCGATGAGATTATAAAAATGAATATTTTCAATTCGGTATTTGTCGATTGTACTGCCAATGCCAATGTTGCATCGATATATGCCGACCTACTGTCGCACAATGTTTCGGTAGTGGCAGCAAACAAAATTGCGGCATCTTCGGATTACGAGACATACAGCCGTTTGAAACATATTGCCCGACAACGTAACATAAAGTTCCTCTTCGAAACAAATGTTGGAGCAGGACTACCCGTTATAAACACCATAAACGACCTTATAAACAGTGGAGACAAAATTCTGAAGATTGAGGCAGTATTAAGCGGAACACTCAACTTCATATTCAACATGTTGAGTAAGGAGATTCCTTTAAGCCAAACAGTGCGCTTGGCACAAGAGAAAGGTTACAGTGAGCCCGACCCGCGTATCGACCTGTGTGGAAAGGATGTGATAAGAAAACTTGTCATACTTGCTCGTGAGGCAGGCTACTCCATTGAGCAAGAGGATGTAGAGGCAAACCTGTTCATTCCAAATGAACTATTCGATGGTACATTGGAGAAGTTCTGGGAAGAATTGCCAAAGTTGGATGCCGAGTTCGAGAAAGAACGTGAGAAGTTGGAAGCCGAGCAGAAACATTGGCGTTTCATTGCAAAGTTCGAGAACAATAAAGGCAGTGTATCGCTCTGTAAAGTAGACCAACACCACCCGTTCTACCACTTAGAAGGCAGCAATAACATTATAATGCTCACAACCGAACGATATAAGGAGTATCCAATGCTCATTCAAGGATACGGAGCAGGAGCAAGCGTTACAGCAGCCGGAGTCTTTGCCGACATAATGAGTATTGCAAATATCTAAAACACAATATTTCCAAATAGAAAAAGTATCTCAAGAGATACTTTTTCTATTTGGAAATACCCCTATCCTTTATTACCACATACAAAATAACAGGCGCACCAATCAGAGGGGTTATTGCCCCTAAAGGAATGAGTCTGTCACCCGGTAACTGGCACAACATATTACACAGCAGAGCAACTGCTCCACCAATGAGTATTGTCGAGGGTAACAGATAGTTATGGTTATTGGAACGTAAAAAGAGACGGGCAAAATGAGGAACAGCCAACCCAATAAATGAGATGGGACCACAAAAAGCAGTTACTATTGCGGTGAGTAAACCTGTTAAAACAAGTAGAATACTACGTACACGCTTTGTATCTATACCTAAGTTTGCAGCATAGGCATCACCCAAGAGTAAGGCATTCAACGACTTCATCATAAGGAGCGATATAAACAGAGCCACAAGCAACAGCGAGGCAAACAGTGGCATCTGCACCATTGATACTGCACCAAAGTTTCCCATACCCCAAATGAGATAGGAGTGAACACCCTCGGCAGTAGAAAAATAGTTGAGCAGTGATATTACAGACGATGTAAGATAACTGACTGCCAAACCCGCTATAAGCAGAAAGACATTACTCCTCACCCATGCAGATAATCCCAAGATTATTGCAATTATGAGTAACGAACCTAAGAATGCACCGGCAAGCAGTGCCATATAACCCCCAACCGAAAAAGAGCCTGCGACAAATGAACCTTGCAGAAGCAACATGACAACGGCAACTCCCAAACCGGCTCCACTGTTTATTCCAAGCACCTCGGGACCTGCTAAAGGATTATTGAAAAGAGTTTGCAACATAAGACCGGCAACAGAGAGAGCCATACCACAAAGCATGGCGGTTATAGCCTGTGGCAGACGTGCATCGAGTACAATAACACTCCAACTGCCATATTCTGCATCGCGACCAAAGAGAATATTAAAAACCTTTTCTGCAGGAATATTCACCGACCCCCAAAAAAGATTCGCAACAAAGAGCAAAAGCATTAAAAATGCCGATAACACAATAACCGTTCTATTTTTATTCATGCATCTTTTCATAATATCTCAACCGGTAGCAAGGGAATAATTCGGGATGAAAAATAGCGGATAACTCACGCAACAAAATATCGGGACGAAAAGGAGTCTCTTCGTAGAATCGCTTACGATTCACATTACACGCATATATATTCCTGTTCCTGTATGCTTTAAAATATTTATATCCTGCAAAATCGGCAATAATGGAATTATATGTTTTATCCTTTTCGGCACCATATTTAACAAGCCACACATCGGCATCGGCACCCTGTTCCAAAACCGTCTCAAAAGCAAGCGGAACAGAACCGCTACCATTGTTATTACCAAACAGATAATTTGCACCGGCATCTTTATACAGTTGCCCCATGGTACTGTTTCCGGCAGGCATATACCAAGCAGAACTGCCTTTGAGTTCACACAACAAGGTTGGGCGCAGGGTACATTCGGATATTGTGTCGCACAAAGAGAGATAGTTACGCTCCACTACAGAAAATAGCGAGTCGGCCTTTGTAGCACACCCCATGAGTCTGCCATAGAAACGAACCCACTCGGCACCCCCCAAAGGAGAATTTTCCATATATTCCACACACTCAATAAGAGGCAATTGCAATTTATCGAGTTTTCCATAACCTCCATTCTCAAAAGGAAGAACCCAAACGGTTCCCGGAGAGAGTTGCACTACCCGTTCCAGATTTATATCCAAAGAACTGCCACAATCGACAATCTCTCCACATTCCAACCCTCGACATATTGCAGGCAGAGTAATATATCTTGCATCGCACACTCCCGTTATTGCCGATGCGCATCCTAATTTATCGAGCAGTTCGGCATGTACAGTAGAGAAGACCAGAATATTATCGAGTGGAGTACGCAGAACCGTTCCATGAGGCATGATATCGGGCAGTTTTGCATCTTTGGGAACCAGCAGATAGCGATGCAACAGAGTATTATTCCAAGGATTCTCGATATCTATAACCGTATATCCGTTACACTCCACTATGTGCAAGAGCGATGCATGACGTATATTCAAGGTATCGCCCACAACGGTAATATCGGAAACCTTGCCGTTTGTACACGATACAATCAATTGCATGTACATTGCACAAAACAATGTACATGCAAATAACAAACATTTTCTTATTATCTTATCAATTTTCAAAACGCGCTCCACAAGTATAATAACCTACATCGAATGTACTTTTTAGTTCACCCCATGAACTATATACACGCATTGTACCAAGTACTCCATATTCGGCATCACCTACAAATATATCACCATTTTCGGGATTTACAGACAAAGAATTAATATTTTCCATCTCTGTGGCAGAAAGCACCTCTTCTGTTTCGTTTGTAACAACATTCAGTGCATAGAGCGGAGAAGCAACATACCCACCAGTCTCGCCTACATCGAAACTCCATGCATTGTTCACATAATAGAGTCTGTTTTCGTATACAGCAATTGCCGATGCACTTATATCGAGAGGTTCAACCGATGCTCTCTCGGGATTAATACAATAAACATTCGATATGACATCGGAATAGTTTCCACTATCAATTATATAAACACAACCGTTGCATACAACAGACGCGGTATATGGATTTGTAAGTTGTACACTCTTGCTTTCACCGGTTTCTATGTTAATAATTGAGACAGTTCCATTATATGCATAAAGGTCGCCGGAGTTGTTCACCACCAGATAACCGTCGCAGCAACTTATACCCTCGGGACGTGTACCAACCGGAATTGTTTTAATAAATTCTGCTGTTTCCACACTATATACATAAACATTTCCGTCGTAATTGGTAACATATACATTTTCGCCATCAGTTGTAAGCATACGAGGCGATGCACCCTCTGTTTCAAACTTAATGGGTTCACGCAATCGCTTGCCATTCTCGTCGAGAACCTCTATTTTTTGCGAGCCGCTAACCGTTACAAACAGTTTATTGCCAACCCACAACATATCTTGTGCAAGGTCTCCAAGAATTGCATCATCGTTCTGTTGGGCAAATATGGACTTGTCGTAAAGAGGAGATGTTACCATTCCCATTTTAAAATCACAATACTGGATACTTGCATCGTTACCACCCCAGTTACCAGTATTGACAATATAGCAATCGGGAGTACTCGACGGATTTTCGTACCAATCGCCTTCATTTACAGTGTAGTAAAAGAGAGTTTTGTCATCATCCTCACACGAGGTAAATGCAAATGTTGCAACTACGAGCAACGAAAAGAGGTTAAATAATTTTTTCATAATCTGTTTTAATTTATAAGTTATTGTTATATTTTAAATATCAACGATATACGCCAATTTCTACCCGGCATGGGATAGTAACGAATTACTTCGTAGTTCTTGTCGGTAATATTCATTGCCTCTATTTTTGTTGTCAGCACAGAGGGACCTATGTTCCAATCACGTCCAATCCACAACGAATGGTCGAAGTAGGCGTCTACTTCGTTCGATGGAATATTTTGTGCCAAACGATAGCGCACTCCGCTCCAAAGCAAAGAGTAACCAATGTTGCACCACCTGTTATTGAAGATAGTAGATACAGACCCCGAATGACGTGGAGTATATATTATTTGGTCGCCTTTGATAGAAGAGCCGTCGGTATCATTCACTGCATACATAAAACTATATGCCGTTGTCAGTTTAAGAGACTCACTTGCAGATAATTGCATACCCATCGAAAGGTTTACATCCACCCCTGCCATTTTTACTTTATCCACATTACTCATTTTCCATATAAATATACCGGGTACAGCAACTATCTTATCCTTTACACCACCGTAATATGCATCGGTCGAAAGTGTCAGTTCCTTAAGTATACCACATGATGGCAATGAATATGCCGCACCAACATTAAACATACGGCTCTTTTCGGGTTTCAGTTTGTAATTGCCTGTCTCTCTGTAATAGAGGTCGTTAAATGTTGGCATACGGAAAATATCTTTATAAGAGGCACGCAGACAAAAGTTCTGCCCAAACGGATAGAACGACAAGGAGAGTGCCGGTGAAAAATGTGAACGATTGGGTGCCGAATAGCCCTTGTTTGCCCATTCCGTTGCATAGGAGTGCAATAGCGATGCAGTAACACCAAACCAATTGCAGATATATCGCACATTCATAGCAGACAAAGCAGTAAAACGTCGCGGACTCGACGACATTACAAGATGACGATTTCCTGTTTCGAGTGTATTATGAAAGAGTTCTTCACTCCAAGAGAGAGAGAGACCACTCAACGCTGCAGGCATCCACTTTACGGTATATGATAAATCGGTTTCGTGCTGAGTGTATTTATACAATGTAGAACTACCGGCAACTCCGCTTGGCTGTCGATTACGGTCGTGGAAATAATTATACTTTAATGTCGTCTTCATTTTCAAGGCACTGCTTGGGGCATATTCATAGAATAGTTGCCCAAAGAAGTTACGTGATAAAAGACGTTCACTACTCAAGGGATTGTCTACTATGACACTGCCCGGTACACCACGCGACGAATAGTAGGTATATGCCTTTGCACGCAAAGAGTGTTTTTTGTTTGCGCTCCAAGAAACATTCATTTCGCAACGTGCATTCTCCACATCGGAATTATTACGTTTTCCACTTACCTTTTCAATATCGAAGTTATAATCCCCGGCACTGTTTAAGTAATCGGCAAAGAGGGATAATTGCCACCCTTTACCAAGTGAATGTCCTAACTGCATATTCACCTGAGAGGTGTTGTATGAGGCAAGACGCACTCCTGCGTTTAGGTAGTTGCCCACATTTGAACGGGTAGCCAACGAAACTACTCCTGCCGATGCAAGCATCCTTGCCGATTGGTATATATCGTCGCTCTGCCCTATTGTTAATTGTATCTCTTGCAGGTTATCGGTAGTGAAACGACCTAAATCTACTTGGCCACTCTGGCAATCACCTATAGCCACGCCGTCGTAAAAAACTGCCGTATGCTGCGCTCCCATACCTCGTATTGCAACAGTCTTTAAACCACCCACTCCACCGTAGTCTTTTACTGTTACACCACTCATATGCTTTAGAGCATCGCCCACATTGGTAACACCAATATTCTCCAGGTCGCTTGCGGTAAGTCTTTGCAATGGCACAGAACTCTCAACCGAACCGGCTGTGGCACGTTGCTCTACGAC
Source organism: uncultured Bacteroidaceae bacterium (assembly GCA_964512955.1). Classification (GTDB taxonomy): domain Bacteria; phylum Bacteroidota; class Bacteroidia; order Bacteroidales; family Bacteroidaceae; genus HGM04593. The sequence continues at coordinate 15,466 of CAZEKX010000023.1, read as the reverse complement.
CAAGAGGGAATCGAGCATACGCACAGAGTCGTCGGTTTGCGAAAATAGTTCGCAAACAGGTAAAAAAGCGACAATAACCCCTGCAAACAGAGTGGCAACGATGCGAAAAACTCGCATAAATATTATATTGAAATAAAACAATGACCCGCGTTCTTCCTCGAAAACGAAATGGGCAATTGACTCGTCTTGCAGGTCTTCTGGCTTGTTCGCCTTACCCACCTTCCCGTCGATGACAGTGGTAAAAGATTTGGTAAGAGCATTTATTGAACTTACAGCAGCGGGACTGCGCAGGATTCTCACCTGCTTCCCTTTTCATTCGCCTCTCCAAAGGAGAGTTGTTGCGAAACAAGACATGGCAAAGTTAATACAATAAATATAAAAATGCAAAATCATAATTATGATTTTGCATTTTTATATTTACATTTAGCATATATACAAGATTATCAATCCTTTATATCGTTTACTATTCGTAATTGCTGACGTATACTCTCGGAATGGATAACCTCGAATATCGCCTTAATAGTATCGGCATCCACACGATGTGCCTCACTATGTTCGGCAAAACGTTCTATGGTTTCACTGTAACGATATGGTTGGAAGACCCTGAGTCCTCGCTCTTTCTTCACTTCACCAATTTCACGCGAAATTTCCATACGCTTTGCTATCAAATGTAACAATTCCGCATCTATCTCGTCGAGCAGACTGCGATACCTTGATATTTCGTTGCCTGTGCTTTGGTGTGAACGATGTACAAGACGGTCGAGTATTACAAACAGTTCCTGAGGAATAACCTGCTGACGTCCATCACTGAGTGCACATTCCGGATGGCAATGGGACTCCACCATAAGACCATCGAAACTAAGATCCATGGCCTCCTGACAAAGGATAGATAACAATTCGCGTTTCCCTGCAATATGGCTTGGGTCGCACAACATGGGCAGTTCGGGCAGACGACGTTTCAACTCCAAAGGTATTTGCCACTGCGGTGAGTTACGGAATATCTTTTCGCCATACGAAGAGAAACCACGATGTATTGTTCCCAAACGTGTTATTCCGGCATTGTTCAAACGCTCCAAAGCACCTATCCACAGTTCCAAGTCGGGGTTCACAGGATTCTTAACCAGAACGGGAACATCCACGCCACGCAATGCATCGGCAAGGTCTTGCACAGCAAATGGGTTTGTTGTGGTGCGTGCGCCCACCCAAAGAATATCTATACCTGCTTCAAGAGCCTGTTCCACATGCTCCGGGGTTGCCACTTCGGTTGCAACAGGCAAAGATAGTTCCTCACGCACCCTCTTAAGCCATTGCAGACCTACTTTTCCTACCCCCTCGAAACATCCCGGTTTCGTTCTTGGTTTCCATATTCCTGCACGAAAGAATGTAACACCTCGCTCCGACAGTGAGCGTGCTATCTCCATAACCTGTTCTTCACTTTCGGCGCTGCAGGGACCCGCTCCCACAATGGGAGATGCCGATTTCTTTAAAATGTCAATACTTTCAATTTTCATAGTTGTTTAATTTAGGAAATATTTTTTCTGCATTATATGTTGTAATCTCTGCCACATGTTCCACACTCACATTGTATAATTGGGCAATATATTCTGCCACATACGGTATATATGCACTCTCGTTACGTTTTCCCCGGTATGGTACCGGAGCAAGATAGGGTGAGTCGGTCTCCAATACAATTCTTTCAAGAGGAACCACTTCGCGCAATACGGCAGGCAAAGTACTCTTTTTGTATGTAAGTACGCCACCGATACCCAACATAAAGCCGTCGAACTCTAACAGTTTGACTGCCTCATCGGCTGTTCCCGAGAAGCAATGAAATACTCCGGTAAGTGCATATTCACGATACTCCTTCATAACATTATACAACTCATTGAAGGCATTGCGTGAATGAATCACAAGTGGTAATTTATATTCATGTGCCCATGATATTTGCTTTTTAAAGGCATCTATCTGCTCATTGCTATATGTAGTATCCCAGTAGAAGTCGAGCCCCACCTCACCAACTGCAATATAATCGTTATACTGCTCTAAAGTAGCATGTATACTGTGCAGTTGTGTAATATAGTCATCTTTTACATCTGTGGGATGCAACCCTGCCATAGGAAAACATACACCGGGATATTTAGTACACATTTCGCGTATAGGTTCAATGCTCGAAGCGTCAATACAGGGCAAACAGAGACGTTCCACCCCAACCTCTACAGCATGCGCCACAACAGCATCCCTATCCTGCGCAAACTCCTCACAAAAGAGGTGTGTATGTGTATCTACAAACTTAATCATTCTCTTTAACCTTTTTACGGTCGGTACGTGTATAATATATCACACCATATTCCGCGCACTTTTTCAACCTTACCTCTAACGGGAAACCGGCAAAAGCCTTCTCTATCTCGCTCCATGCCTCAAAGATTATGGCATCACCTTCGGGACGCATTTCGGAGATATTTTTAAGAGCGTCGGCAGTACGTTGCTGAAGCAGATGCTGTCTTTCGTACAACTCCTTGAACATATCGTACTCCACCACCACACGCCCCATTGTGGGATTATAGATGGGAATACCTCCCTCTTTCTGACGCAACCGTTCACCCTCTATAACCTTTGCTCCCCACTCCAGCACTGCTGTTTCGGAGAAGAGATTGGGTATTGTATCTTCATCGACAGGCAACCCATAGTAGGCACGTTTGCTACGTGCTATTTCGCCACGTATTATAGACATACTCAGCACCTGTATGAAGTGCGATACATACATACGTGCCTGTTTAAGAGCATTTTCATACTTCTCGTTACCACGTTTCCTCGACTGCTCCGCCACGCATCTTTTGTAGGTATCGACCTCGCGTGAGAATTTTTGCAAGAAATTCTTTGCCCTGTAGTAGGTATCATGCGAAAGCACATTGGTATATATATCGTTTTGCACACTGCTGTCAACAGCCTTTTGCAGTGTTCTCAGACGTGCTTGGTCGGTATTCGGTAATCTACGGTAGGGCATCTGTTTTTTACAGGTTACGGTTAAGCAAAGAGTTTACAAAACGTTTCAGTTCTATCTTGTTCTGCGCAGGAACCGATACGCGCTCAATATATTCATCACACTTTGCAAAAAGTTCTGCAATTCTCTGTTCACAAACAGTTCTTATTCCAAGTGTATTATATAAAGAGGTAAAGAAATTCACCTTTTCATCGGAATCACATTCTGTATTGTTCATCCACTCATGCATTTGCATACGCTGTTCGTCGTTCGCAAGTTCCATAGCCTTTATAAGCAGGAAGGTCTTTTTGTTGCAACGTATATCGCCACCAATCTTTTTACCAAATACAGTTACGTCGCCATAGACATCGAGCAGGTCGTCTTGCAGTTGGAAGGCAAGCCCCATTGTTTCACCGTAGGCATAAAGATTTTTAAGGTCGTCTTCACTTGCTCCGGCAAGCATACCGCCAAGTTTCATACAGGCGGCTATGAGTACCGATGTTTTCAAGCGTATCATCTCTATATATTCCTGCTCACAAACCTCGCTACGTGTTTCAAATTCTATATCGTACTGCTGACCATCGCACACCTCTTTTGCTGTCTCAGTAAGCAGTTTCATTGCAACACGCAACTTGTCGTCTGCCACATGCGACATAAATTCGTATGCCAACAACAGCATTGTATCGCCCGATAGGATAGCCTTTGTGTCGCCCCACTTGGCACAAACAGTAGGCTGACCACGCCTTATGTCGGCACAATCCATAACATCGTCATGAACAAGTGTGTGATTGTGATATGTCTCCATTGCCACAGCAGGATATAAAGCATCGGCAACATTATCGTTATACATATTATACACCATGAGTGCAAGAACCGGACGTACTCTTTTGCCACTCTGAGAGAGTGTATATGTTATGGGTGCATACAATTCGCGCGGTTCACGCGAGTAGTCAAGCCCGGCGATAAACTCATTTACAATATCTCTTGTCTCTTCCCAACTATACATTATTATAATACTTTTTGAGGTAAAAAAAAGAGGCTGCTTTCGCAGCCTCTTTATATATAGTTTACATATTACTGCAATCTAAACATAACGGGCAATGTAAATCGTACACGAACTGCCTTACCGGCTTGCTTACCGGGTTTCCATTTAGGCATGCTCTCTACAACGCGTACAGCCTCTTTGTCGAGATATACATCACCTGCGCTCTTCAAAGTCTGCACCTCGGTAATAGAACCGTCGGTGTTTACAACGAAGTTTACATAAGAACGTCCTTGTGAACCGTTTTCACGACTGATACGAGGATAATTGATATTGTCTTGCAAATATTTCATAAGTGCCTGCATACCACCGGGGAATTCGGGCTGGTCCTCTACCACGTTAAAGATTTCCTCCTCTTCGGGCATCTCCTCGACCACAATGTTTGTGTTGTCCGAGATTTCTATAACATCACCAGTCTCTTCCAAAGCAACGAGTTCGTCCTCAACAATTTCGGCATCATCCTCTACGATTTCCAAGATTTCGGTAATCTGTTTTGCTTGGGGAGGAGGAGGCACCACCTTCTTTTCGGGAAGAGTGATGGGAACCATGATTTCCTCTTCGAGAATAATTCCGGCAGAAATAATCTCACCGGTCTCTTTACGCTCTGTGGCAGTCCATTCAAAAGCCACAAACATTACAGCAAGCACCATAATATAGCCCATTAACAGCCAAGTGCTTTTGCGTGTTTCGAGGTTAGCCTCCTGGCTCTTTTTCACCTCGAGCAACTCGCTTCCTTTAACCTGATTTTTCTTAACGTTACTCATTATATTATTGTGTATATATTTTCCTATGGGGCAAAAATAAACAATATTTTTCAATACACACTCTAAATTCAATCTTTTTTTTTATTTACAAAGATTTTATTTCATAAACACACGATATTGAGGTCTTTTTACGTTATTTAGAATTGAGAAAATAAAAAAAAGCATTATCTTCGCGAACATAACCTATTTTATTTTCGGCAGAGGGTAAAAAACAGAAAAAGACAAAACAGTGAAAATTAGATTATTATTATTTTTAATATTGTTTCCCTTGTTCTCTATGGCACAAGACGGTGGCAGTGCATTCAATTTTTTGCGCCTGCCCTACTCGTCTCATGCCGCGGCTCTTGGTGGCAACAATATATCTCTGCCCGATGACGATATTACCCTTGCATTGCATAACCCGGCACTGCTTGCAAATGTGTCGGACCGCACTTTAAACCTTACATACATGACATATATGAGCGACAGTAAGGTTGCAGGCGCGGCGTTCAACAAGGTGTTTGGAGAGCGTTCTGTGGGTGCTGTGGCTGCCCGCTATGTAGACTACGGTTCATTCGACGGATACACCGAGGACAATGTATCCACCGGCACATTCGGAGTAAAAGATATTGAGTTGTCGGCAATGTACAGTTACCTGCTTGGTAACCGTTGGAGCGGTGGTGTTACAACAAAATTCATATATTCGAAATATGAGAGTTACAACTCCATTGCATTGGGAGTAGATTTGGGAATAAATTATTACAACGAAGAGAGTGAATTGTCGGCATCACTTGCCATACGCAATTTAGGCGGACAGATAACATCGTTCGAAGACAAGCACGAAAGCATGCCACTCGACTTTGTGGTTGGAATTACCAAACGCATGGCACATGCCCCAATAAGGTTTTCAATAACCTTGAACAACCTGCACCATTGGAGCAACGATTATTTCTACAGTGCCGACGGCAAAGAAGACAATTTTGGCGAATTATTGCTTAAACATGCCACGTTCGGTGCCGACCTGCTTTTAGGCTCCAATTTCTACGCTTCCATTGGCTACAACTATCGTATTGCCGATGAATTATCTACATCGGGTAGCAAATGGGACGGATTGTCGGCAGGAGCAGGCTTAACACTTAAAAAACTAAAATTAGGAGCATCATATAGCAAACTACATATTTCATCGGCATCGTTACTGTTCAACGTGTCTTATACATTATAATATATAGAGATGAAGAAGATTATAATTGCGGTAGACGGATTCTCGTCGTGCGGAAAGAGCACAATGGCAAAGGCATTGGCTCGCAGTGTGGGATATCTTTACTTCGACAGCGGAGCAATGTATCGTGCTGTGGCACTGTTCTGTTTAGAGAATGGTTTGGTTCATGGAGACAGCATTGCCATAGAGGAGTTACGAGAGAAGATGCCACAGATACGCATCACATTCGAGGCAGACCCCGAAACAAAGAACTCCATTACATTCCTCAACGGCAAGAATGTGGAGAGCGAGATACGCTCTTTACGAGTTTCGCGTATTGTGAGTCAAGTGGCAGCACTCGACTTTGTACGTACCGACATGATTGCACAACAACGCGAGATGGGTAAGTCCAAAGGTATAGTCATGGACGGACGCGACATAGGTACCACAGTGTTCCCCAATGCCGAAATGAAGATTTTTGTTACCGCGTCGGCAGAGGTACGCGCCAAAAGACGTTATGACGAACTGACAGCACGTGGCGACAACCCCGACTTTCAAGAGATTCTGGAGAATGTATTGCAACGCGACCACATAGACCAGACTCGCGAAGTGAGCCCATTGCGCAGAGCAGACGATGCCCTGCTGCTCGACAACAGCAACATGACACGCGAAGAGCAACAGCAGTGGTTGGTGGAGAAGTTTAATGAAATAACTGCAGAATGATAAATATTGAGATAGACGAACATTCCGGGTTCTGCTTTGGAGTTACAACTGCCATAAAGAAAGCCGAAGAGGAACTGCGTAAAGGCGAGACTTTGTATTGCCTTGGCGACATTGTACACAACAGCAAGGAGTGTGAGCGTCTTAAACGAATGGGGCTTATTACAATAGACCACACAACATTCGAGCAACTGCATAACGCCAAAGTATTGTTGCGCGCGCATGGAGAGCCACCGCAAACATACGAAACTGCAAAAAAGAACAACCTGCAACTGATAGATGCAACCTGTCCCGTTGTCCTTAAACTGCAACAACGTATAAAGAAGAAATGGCAAGAGACAGCCAACGAACCGCGTCAGATTGTGATTCATGGACAGACAGGACACGCCGAAGTGTTGGGACTGATGGGACAGACACATGGCGAGGCTATTGTAATTGAAGATACAAGCCAACTCGAACGAGTGGCAAAAGACAAGAACACCTATATATATTCCCAAACCACAAAATCGTTAGAGGGTTACAAGAATATAGTAGAAGCAATACAGAACAGAGTCGACAAAGAACGACATACCGAGTCGTTCGATACCGTATGTCGTCAGGTGGCAAACCGCATGAGCGGTATAAGCGAGTTTGCAAAGTCGCACCAACTGATATTTTTTGTATGCGGCAAGAAAAGTTCCAACGGAAAGATTCTGTTCAACGAGTGTAAACGTGTGAACCCCCATTCACACCTTGTAGAAGGTCCACAGGATATAGACCCGACACTCACCGACAATGTAACCTCCATTGGTATATGTGGTGCGACATCCACACCCAAATGGTTAATGGAGAGTTGCAAACAGGCAATATTGGATTATAAGAATAACAAAAAAATAGAGAACAATGAAAAACAAGATTAAATGTATTGGCGTACTCACATCGGGAGGAGACGCACCGGGAATGAATGCAGCGATTCGCGCGGTAACACGTGCAGGTATTTATCACAACATAAAGGTAAAAGGTATCTACCGCGGATACAAAGGCCTTATGACAGGTGAGATTAAAGAGTTCAAGACCGAAGATGTGAGTAACATCATACAGCGAGGCGGAACAATCCTAAAGACAAGTCGTTGCGATGAGTTCAAAACCGAAGAGGGACGTGCGAAAGCATACGAGACCCTGCAGCAAGAGGGCATTGACGCATTGGTGGTAATTGGTGGCGACGGTTCCATTACCGGTGCATACAACCTTGCCAAGGAGTACGACATTCCCTGTATAGCCCTTCCCGGAACAATAGACAACGACCTGTACGGCACAGACACAACAATTGGTTACGACACAGCGTTGAACACCATAATGGAGTGTGTCGATAAGATACGCGATACAGCATCGTCGCATGAACGTCTGTTCATTGTAGAGGTTATGGGACGCGACGCAGGTTTCCTTGCTCTCAACGGAACAATTGCCACAGGTGCCGAAGCATGCGTATTACCCGAGATCGACCCCGAGTTTGAGACTATAAATAAATTCATTGCCAACGGTTTACGCCGCACAAAGAGCAGCAGTATTGTACTTTTCGCCGAGGGTCGTGAAAAGGATTACAACATTATGGAGGTTGCCGAGGGTATGCGCGAACGTTTCCCCGAACTCGACGTGCGCGTCTCTATTTTAGGATACCTGCAACGTGGTGGAAGCCCCACAGCCAATGACCGTATTCTTGCCAGCCGTTTAGGTGTCGCAGCCATAGATGCACTGCTCGAAGGACAGCGTAATGTAATGATTGGAAGTCGTAACAACGAAGTGGTATATATACCATTCACCAAAGCAATAAAAGATGATAAACCACTCGACCGCGATGCAGTACGCGCACAAGAGATACTTGCTTCGTAAAGAGTGAAAACAGTATAAGAAACAGAGAGACATTTCGGTTTCAATTAAGAAAATAATTTTATAAATTTAAACAGTTTCTTAAAAGTTGTTTATATTTGCAATATCTATTGCATTTAACCTTAAAATAAATTATGCAGATGAGCGAAACAAACAAACCCGATGCAATGCTCGAGGAGCAGAACATCGCGAGTACCTCTGAACAGGCAATAAATGCCACTACGTCCGAGTCTATAACCGAACAAAGCATTGCCGAGGTACAAACAGCCACAGAGGCAACAGAAGTAGTTGCGGATTCAGCCGATAGCGCAGAAGACGCAAGTGTAAAATCGGTAACACGCCAAGAGATTATATGCCGTCTCGAGGAGATTGCGGACAGCGAGGATACACTCAACTGCAAAGCCGAAGTAGAGAGCCTTAAAGTGCAGTTCTACAAACTGCGTACAGTGGAGATTGACAATGCACGCAAAGAATTCGTTGCCGATGGTGGCGAAGAGAACGTATTTATCCCCGAGCCCGATGCACTGGAAGAGCCGTTCAAGAATGCCATGAACAAGATAAAAGAGAAGCGTAATGCATGGCTCAAGGCACAAGAGGAGGAGATGCAGGCAAACTACGAGTTAAAACTGGTACTTCTTAAGGAGTTGGAAGAGTTGGCAAACAAAGCCGAGAACGGCACCCCCGAGGTAAACGAGTTCCGCACATTGCAGAACCGTTGGAAAGAGATAAAGAACATTCCACAGGACAAGGTAACACCCATATGGAAACAATACCAATTGCTTGTTGAGAAGTTCTACGACGTATTGAAGTTGAACCACGAGTTCCGTGAGTACGACTTCAAGAAGAACCTCGAGATAAAGACCCGTCTGTGCGAAGCAGCCGAAGCACTTGTAAATGAAGAGGATGTTATAAGCGCATTCCGTCAACTACAACAACTGCACAACGAGTTCCGCGAGGCGGGCCCCGTTGCACCCGAACTGCGCGAAGAGGTGTGGACACGCTTTAAGACAGCATCCACAACCATAAACCGTCGCCATCAGGAGCATTTCGAGAGCAAGAAAGAGCGCGAACAGCAGAATTTGGAGCAAAAGAGTGCTATCTGCGAAGAGATAGAAGCAATAGACATGTCGGCACTTACCACATATCAGGCATGGAACAACGAGACACAGAAGATTCTGGAGTTACAGGCACGTTGGAAAGAGATAGGATTCGCACCACAAAAGATGAATCTGAAGATATTCGAGCGTTTTCGCAACGCATGCGATGAGTTCTTCCGTCGCAAAAGCGAATTCTTTAAGAACGTAAAGACAACACAGAACGAAAACCTCGAAAGAAAACGTGCTTTGTGCGAAGCAGCAGAAGCATTGAAAGAGAGCGAGGACTGGAAAGAGACTGCAACCAAACTTGCAAAACTGCAGAAAGAGTGGAAAGAGGTAGGTGCAATACCTCAGAAATATTCCGATGCGCTATGGAAACGTTTCGTGGGTGCATGCGACGAGTTCTTCGAACGACGCAACAAAGCCACATCATCGCAACGCAATGTAGAGCAAGAGAACCTTAAGCAGAAACGTGAGATAATAGAGAAACTTAAGAGCATCGACGAGACACTTCCCGGCGACGAGCAGATAAAACAGGTTAATGCACTCATACCCGAATGGAACGCAGTGGGCTTTGTTCCATTCCGCGACAAGGACAAGGTATACAAGGAGTACAAACAGGCAATAAACGCCATATACGAACGTCTGCATGTAAATGCCAATGAACGCAAACTTGCCGATTTCAAGAACAATATTGCCAAAGGCGGTAACAGTTTGTCGCGCGAACGCGAGAAACTTATTCGTCAGTACGAGAACCTTAAGGCAGAGATTGCCACATACGAGAACAACCTTGGATTCTTCAGCACATCGAGCAAGAAAGGCGAGAGCCTTGTCGATGTAATGCGTCAGAAGATGGAGAAACTGAAAGGCGACTCACAGGTTATACTCAAAAAGATTCACCTCATAGAAGAGGAGATAGAGAAACAAGGATAAAAACCAATAAAGAACAAAATAAAGCCTTTGGTATTGTTTGCACATAATGAACAAACAGACCAAAGGCTTTTTTAGAAGGAAAAACCATGAATAAATACAATTTCGACAAAATAACAGACCGCAAAGGAACAAACACAGTAAAATGGGAGTTTCTGCAAGAGCGATTCGGGGAGAGAGAACTCCTGCCACTATGGGTGGCAGATATGGACTTTGAGACACCACCATGCGTTACAGAAGCACTGAAAGAGCGACTCGAGCATCCCATATTCGGTTACACCATAACACCACCCGAATACTACCAATGCATAACAGAGTGGATAAAAAATCAACACAACTGGGAGATAGAACAAGAGTGGGTAACATACATACCCGGCATAGTACGAGGCATAGGCATGGCAATAAACACATTGGTGGCACACGATGAAAAAGTCATAATTCAACCACCGGTATACCACCCGTTTCGCCTCACCCCCGAAGGCAACAACAGAAAAGTAGTATTCAACCCACTGATAGAAAATGCCGACGGCACATACAGTATGGACTTCGACAACCTTGAGGCAGTAGCCGACGACAAATGCCGTATGTTACTACTATCGAACCCACACAACCCGGCCGGAATAGTTTGGGACAAAGAGACACTGCAGCGTCTTGCCAAGTTCTGCCATAGCAGAGGAATAATAGTTGTATCGGACGAGATACACTGCGACATGACACTATGGAACAACAAGCATATACCCTTTGCATCGGTATCACAAGAGGCGTCGGAGTGCAGCATAACCTTTGGCGCACCATCCAAGACATTCAACATAGCAGGCATTGTCAGTTCGTATGCCATAGTACCCAACAAGCAACTGCGACAACTATTCTATGGCTGGTTAGATGCCAATGAACTGAACCAACCAACCCTGTTTGCCCCCATAGCCACCATAGCCGCATTCAAACATGGCGAGGAGTGGCGCAGAGAGATGCTCAAATATGTGGAGAGCAATATCGATTATGTAATTGAATATTGCAACAAACACATGCCACTCATAAAGCCACTGCGCCCGCAAGCATCGTTCCTTGTATGGCTCGACTGTCGCGCTCTTAAACTTAAGCACAACGAACTTATAGACCTTTTTGTTAAAAAAGCACACTTGGCACTTAACGATGGTGCCATGTTCGGTGAAGAGGGTTCCGGGTTTATGCGATTGAATGTAGGAACACCCAAAGCCACTCTGGAGCAAGCCCTGGAGCAGTTAAGAGTGGAATATGAGAAACTGTAAAAACGGCAATAGGAGGCATTACGACAAAACGATTAAATATATTTTAACGGTTTTATGGCGTTGAAAAATTCAATTTTAACAGTTTTATGGCGTTAGAAAATTCAATTTTAACAGTTTTATGGCGTTAGAAATAAAAAAAGTATTATCTTTGCAATGTCATAAATCGGTTATATTATGGTAGATAAACGGATTATAGAACAGGTTCTATCTGAGCAACACGAAGAATTGCTTATATTGCAAAATGTAGGGTTATGCACCCGAAAAGAAGAAAGTTTGGTTGAATTAGACAGCAACCTGGCACAAGTAATTATAGGTGTGCGCCGAAGCGGTAAGTCTACATTATGCTACAATGTATTAAAATCGCATAGTAATAAATTTGCCTATGCAAACTTCGATGACGAACGTTTTGAAAACCTGCAAACCGGTGATTTAAATACAGTACTCGAAGTTCTATACAAAATTTATGGCGATTTTAAATATCTGTTTCTAGACGAAATTCAGAACATAGATGGTTGGCACCTGTTTGTCAATCGTCTGTTACGCCAGCGTATGCATATTATTGTTACAGGCTCCAATGCAAAACTATTGAGTGGAGAACTCGCCACACACCTTACAGGACGCAACAACCAAATAGAACTATACCCATTCTCTTTTGCCGAATGGTGCCAATGTAAAAAGATAGATACAAAATCTAAGACAACAAAAGCAGAAGCATTAAGACGTTCTGCGTTTGACGAGTATCTGCGACAAGGTGGATTTCCCGAACTATTACATAATAAAAACAAGACTCGCTACGTAGGGAATTTGGTTAATAACATACTTAAACGCGATATTGAGCAACGACACAAAATTAAATATGTAGAGGCATTTGAACAATTGGCACACCACATAATGAACATATCCCCTACAACCATTATAGAGAACGAGTTAGCGTCTGCGGTTGGACTAAAATCGAACCATACAGTAAGCAATTATATTGCATTCTTAAAAGAAGCATATCTATTATTAGGGATTAAGAGATTCTCCACAAAAAGCCGACAAAGAATAAGGGCAGAAAAAGTATACCCTGTCGATGTAGCCTTAATGGATAGTCGTCCCGATGCATTTGTTGGAGAGAACGTTGGTTGGCGTTTGGAAACTATTGTTTATATAGAATTACTACGACGCAACCGACCGATAGGCAGAGATGTATATTATTATAAAAGTTCCGGTGGATATGAAGCCGATTTTGTTGTATGCAGTAATAATACAGTAGAAGAAATTTATCAAGTATCTTATGATATAAGTAAAGAAAAAACTCGCAAAAGAGAGTTAAGAGGATTACTTGCAGCATCAAAAGAGACCCGATGTAATAATCTTACCCTTATCACAGACTTTCATAGAGAGGATATTATTTCCGAAGACAAACCGATAAAGATAATCCCCGCCTATGAATGGCTCATTGAATAACACAAAACAAGAAGATATTGATATTCAACTTTTAGCGCCTAATATCTCTTAATAAGAGATATTAATTTACGTTACAAAGATACAATTTTTCATCGAAATCATTGATACTCAATATTATTTTTTTAAGATATTTTTATTCTTTTCTTTTAAATAGTATAAGATTACTACAAAAATTTATAACATATAACTCCCTGTGTTGCATTGTTACACAGGGAGTTGTATGTTATCTAATATCTCTTATTAAGAGATAATATCATTTACAAAATTTAATCAATTGATAATTAAACAAATAATAAAAGTTTATGAGAAAAATTACCTTAATTTTTTCGCTATTGCTATGTTCTGTTATAGTAATGGCGCAAGGAAACTTAGAACTGAAATTTAAGAAAACGTCTGCAACTGCTGCAGAGGTTATCGTAACCGGAAGCAATATTAATGCTACAGGCATTACAGCAACCATTATATCTAATTATGATTGGAAAACTATTAATGGTAATACCACATTCCATGCAGATAGCGTTCTTTGTCCTGATAAGAATACAAAAGACATGACAGAAGGTAATGAGGGGTACTTTTATATTACATTAAATGGCGTACCTTCTTATTATTCTTTTGGTGATATAACTTTTACTAGTTGTGCATTAATGAGTTCCGGCGCTTTTCAAACTCATTCTCAAGAACAACAGGTTAATTTCACTCTTAACAATGGTGATGCAGTTCTTGGAACAAAAGAAAATATTTCAATTAAAGTAAACTCTAACGGTGGAGAAGCTGTTGTTCTTCCTTTTGATGTTACGGAGAGTTATGTAGCAACAGATAATTCTTTATCATTGACTTTAAAACTAGCAAAAGGTACAACAAATGACGGTTGTTTCTACGGTCTTACCAAAATCTCGATTGAGACTACATCTTCTGAAACAGATAACACAGTTGCAAAAGAGGCGCTTGGTGTCGCTTTAACAAACGTAGAGACTTTGATTTCGTATATTGGTACAGGTGTAGGAAAATATAGTTCCTCTGACCCCGATTATAAAACCAAATATCAGAATATTAAGGAGTATTACAATAGTATAACAAGCACAAACACTCCTAAACCAATAGAAATTGAGGCAAAAATATCAGACCTTGAGGCATTAATTGCAACATTCAGCCTTAATCTTCCCGAAGATGGTAAGGTGTACCGCATAAAGAATGTAATTAATAACTATAGTACAGGAAACGCAGAGCACTATATTGCAAATGCAACAAATATGTTACCTACAGAGTCGGATAACAGCACTACATTATGGGTTTGTCAGCAGAGTACTGATGGTAACGCACGTAAATTCATCAGTGTACTTGGTGACTATGGATTTGCATGGCAAGGACTTGGTACTGCTGTTGAATACACAGTCGGAAAGGGAGTCAATGCAGATGCCTACAAATTAGTATATAACAATATGAATCTTGCTGTAACTAACGAGGCTCAAAGAAATGGACTGGCTTTTAATAAAGCAACAAATGACAGTAATAAACCTAATAATATTGTACAAGCCGATTGTTGGTCTACCGACTTTGTATTCGAAGAGGTTACCGACTATACAGGTTTCACCACAACCATAGCACAAGGCAGTAATGGCAACTATGGAACATTGAACCTTCCCTTTGCCGTTACAATCCCCGAAGGAGTAACAGCACATGGTGTAACACTCTCCGATAATGCCACATATCTTAAAACTACCGATTTGGAGTTAACAAACAACATTCTTCCTGTAAATACCCCTGTATTGCTTAAAGGTACAGAGAGTGGCAGTAAAGCATTTACTCCTGCTCCTTCTTATGGTCTTACAGCAATAAGCACAGGCTTCTCGGGTACTCTTGCCGCTACAAGCGTAACAACAGCAAATACCTATTATATCCTAGCATTTGAGGGTGAAGCAGGTAGCGAAATCAAGTTCTTTGAACTCGATGGAACAGACAACACAGTAAATGCAAACAAAGCATACTACGTGGCAACAGATGCACAGGCCTCAAGAGCATTAAGTATCGATTTTGCCGGAGCAACAGGCATCGATGAGGTGAAAGGTGAAAACGAAGAGGTGAACGTAATCTACGACCTTACCGGTCGTCGCATAGAGGCTATCACTGTCCCCGGTATCTACATTGTGAATGGTAACAAGGTTTTGGTAAAGTA
>CAZEKX010000022.1:0-29305 GCA_964512955.1 uncultured Bacteroidaceae bacterium | reverse complement strand
GCTCAAAGTCGTGAGCAAGGTGGGGATTTTGTTGCACTTCTATCTTGACAGTATACCACGATGTTGCTTTACTCCTTCATCTTATGGTCGTATATATAAGCAGTAAGCAGGTAGAACAGAATGCCGCTTATGAAACCGCCTATTGCATCTACAAGGTAGTGCGCTTTAATGTAAACGGTTGCACAGCAAAGCAGTACATAGAAAGGAATAAGAAATGAACCTAGTTCTTTCTTTGTGCGGAACGCAAGCAGCATGAGTATTGTGGATATTCCAATATGCGAACTTGGGAATGCTGCTGTTGGTCGCTCACCCGATGCCTGTGCAATACCCACGAGTGTGGTAAATAAACCGCCTTTTCCCTCTTGTGCAATGGTAATATCGGGGTGTAAGTTAAAATAGTCTCCAATAGCGGGGTAAGGTCCTGCGGCAATGAGTTCATCGCCTATGACCGGGAAGTAGAACTGAGGTCCTGCCACCGGCAGTAGTATATATATTAAATAGTAAATATAGAACGAACCTATGAGAATAAATGTACATCGTTCAATCTCCTTGGGGTTCTTAAATATATACCAGATGGTTACTGTGAATATCATAGGGTAGTACGACCAATATCCAAAGTTGAAAAATTCACGCCACCAGTAATTGCTGCATACCTGGTCGAACAGCAACGCCGGCTGACAACCGAAAAGTGTAAGGTCGGCTTGTGCAAAGATATGGTCGAGGTTTGGAAATATTCTGTTGAACTCAAAAGTGTCGGGGTACCAATAAGAGAGCAGAGCCATCTGTCCTATGATACGTACAATGCGCATTATGGGCGATGGGTATTTGGTATATGCATAAATTACAGTGAATGTTCCTGCCACTATAAGGAAACGCCCCAGTAGCATTTCTTGCGGTTGTTGCAACCGGTTATAGAATACTATTATAAGAATTGTTGTTATAAGGTTGTAGAGTAGGTTTAGTTTCTCCACAGCGAGGAACGTTCTTTGTTCCTCTTCTCTTTTGAATAATGTTATAGCCATTTGTTCTCTTTATACCATTTAATTGTCTCTTTTGTGCCTTTCTCTAAATTGTAGTCTATTGTAAATCCTAGATCCTTTTCAATAGGTGTTGTGTCGCATAGCCAGTTACGCTGTTTCATTATATTATATTTGTCACTGTTCAGTGTGCTTGGCTTCTTTGTTATGTGCGAAATAAATTCGGCACATAGTGATATCCCCTTTAGCAGCCAAAGAGGTGCTTTTATGTGAAGTACATGCTTAATGTGCATTTCGCGTTGTATATAATCGCTGAAACTGCGACTGTTGTAACCATGTGGTTCACTTACAAAGTAGCAACGTCGTGTTACTCCCTTCTCTATTGCAAAGTATATTGCTTTTACAAGGTCCTTTACATATATGAATGTTATCACTTGCGGTTTATATCCTACCGAGAAGTCTATGTGCTGTTTTATGCTCACTGCCATTTGAAAATAGTCCTTCTCGCGTGGTCCATAAACCCCGGTAGGGCGAAGAATTATATATGGGAAGTTGGGAATACTGCGTATGTAAACTTCCGACATCAGTTTACTCTTTCCATATTCGGTGTTTGGGCATGCTGTATCGCTATCAAGTATCGGGGTGTATGGTTGTTCTTCACGTACCGGTCCGAACACACTTAATGAACTCAGATATATAAACTGCTTTGGTGTCATGTCGAGTTCCTTTAAAGCATCGACAAGGTTCTTGGTTCCATTGAAGTTTACTTGCATAAACTCTTTCTTGTCGAGACATTTTGTTGCGCCGGCCGCATGTATGACATAGTCCCACTTGCCATGTTTCTCTGCAAAAGCCGATAATTGCAGTTTCAGTGTATTGTAGTCGGACAGGTCTGTTTCAATAAATTGTGTGCGTGTATCCTGCAGGAACCTTCTGCTACTGCTCTTTCGCATGCCAGCCCATACTTCATACCCTTTTGCCAAACCGGTTTCAACAATGAAACTGCCAATGAAACCGCTTGCTCCCGTTACTAATATTTTCATTATATACTTATAAATGTGTTGCGAAGATACCAATTTTACACATCTTCCGAAAAATATATAAATATTAATTCTTTTTATTTCTCTGTTTTTGTAAGAATCGGGGTGTTTTTCCCACTAAATGGTACAGAGAGTTATAACATTAAATATATAATATGGAAATGATGAGTTCTAATTTTTATTTGCGTACGGTAGTTGGTAACGAGTATGAATTTGAAATGTTCCCAATAGGTTGTATTCACGAATTTATTAAACAGCAGAAGTGTGGTGCCGGTGTTCTTCTCTTTTTGCAGTACAATCCCCACGAAGATATTCCCCGTTATATATTATGTACCATCACCGATAATTTGGCATTTTGTGTTGCGTCGTCTGTAAATCTATCAGAGGTTGAGAGAGCCGGTGCCGATAAGTTTTGTTTCTATACCGAACCATCGGAACTTGTTCGTAACGAGGTTATAAGTGATATAAAAGAGAATTTTAGATTTGTTTTAAATTAATGTAAACAAAAAAGAGTCCCAAATTTCTTTGGAACTCTTTTTGCGGTGCGTACGGGACTCGAACCCGTGACCCCATGCGTGACAGGCATGTATTCTAACCAACTGAACTAACGCACCATTATGTCTGCTTTTCATGTCCGAAAGCGTGTGCAAAGTTACGCACTTTTTTTATATCTGCAAATATTTTCCTGTTTTTTTTCGTTTTTTCTTTAAAAAATCTTCTAAAAGTGCTTTTTTACCCTTTTATATGTTGAAAAAGCATCACATCGCAATAGTTTTCGTTGCTTTTTAGCCATTGTTGCAGTGTACCTGTATGAACAAATCTTTCTCGGGTAAAAAGATTCCTGCTCGCAATATTATCGCAAGGTATGTATGCATATATCTGGTGTAGGTGTAGAAAATTAAGTGCGTAGTCGGTTAGCACTCTTAGTGCGCATTTGCCGATACCTTGTCGGCGATACTCCGGTAGTATACCTATACATACCTCGGCTTTAAGGTTGTGTGGGTCAAAATCTATGAGGTCTATCATCCCGACACTGTTTCCGCTCCATTCTATTACAAAACGTGCTTGTCGTTCGGCATATAAATCTTGCTTGCTGTTTATGAGGTATTCTCGCAGTGTGTGGCGTGAATAGGGTTGTGTACTGCTTCCTACGCTCCATAAGGTTGTGTCATTCTCCATGCGATAGAGCAGGTCTAAATCCTCGGGTTCCGGTGAACGCAAGTGCATCTTTTCGTTTCTAAGCCACGTGTGTTGCATTTCTTTAGTCGTTTGTGTATACTGTACCACTTGTTATTAGTCTCTTGGTTTTTGTGGAGTAGGTGGCAATGTGCATCTTTTTTCTACTGTTGGCTTCTAGGTGTTTCAGTATATCGCAGTATGAGTACATCTCCACATCGTATGCTATTGTGGTGTAGTTCTTTGCTCGGAATCCTTCGGGCATTATGTTATCGGCAAGTGTGTTCACATCTCCTTCTATAAAGGTGTGTCGCCCGTGTGGTTGGTGTATGTGCAGTATCTTGCGCATCTCTTCGAGCATCTGTTTGCTACCTATAACCGCTACATTCATTGCCGGTGTATGCTCCTCCTCTTTTTTGCGATAGCGGAATTGGTTGCCTATGTATGTTATAAAGGCTTGTGTCCAAATGGCAATGCTTATAGGCAGGCTTAAAAAGATTGAGTAGTGTGAGTAGTGCTTGTTGAAAAATATCTGCATAGCCTGATAAAAGGTGTAGATATATCTGTATGAACTTTTGTTGGTACTCTCGCCTTTGTAGTGCAGTATACGTGACGGCAGAAAATAGTTGTTGAATTTCCCGGTGAGTATGCGGTACGAAAGGTCTATGTCTTCGCCATACATAAAGAAATCCTCATCCAAAAGTCCCACCTTCTCTAATGCCTCGCGACGCAGAAACATGTATGCTCCCGATATAATCTCAATCTGGTTTATCTCGTTCTCATTCAGATAGCGCATGTAGTAACGTCCGAATATTCGCGATTTGGGGAGCAGGTTCGACAACCCCGAAATCTTACAGAATGCCACAAATGGTGTTGGCTGACCACGTCGCGACTCTAAAGCGAACGAACCGTTGGTATGTAGCATATATGCACCACAGGCACCTGCATCGGGGTGGTTATCCATGAAGTTTATGAACTCTGTAAATGTATGCTCGGTTATAATGGTATCGGGGTTTAGCAATAGTACATACTCTCCTTTTGATATCTGTATTGCTTGATTGTTGGCACGTGCAAAACCTACATTCTTGCTGTTCTCTATAAATAATACATTGGGAAACTTATCCTTAACATAGGCTATAGTGCCGTCGGTGGAGGTGTTGTCTACAACAATTACCTCGCACTCAATCCCTGTCATGGCACGCGTAACCGAACGCAGGCACTGTTCAAGGAAGTACTTTACATTATAACTTACTATTATTACAGATAGTTTCATTGGTTGATATTCGGGTTATGCTTCACTTTGTTTGCTTGGAAAACAGTATATGAGTGTTACAATACATATCATGGCGCAGTAGAGTGAACTATCTTCATTAAGGATATTATAAATGACAATATTTACTATTGTGGTTAACAATATTAGTAACAGACGCAAATGACAGTACTTTATATATTGTACTTGTCTCGATGCGTTATCGGTGGCTTTTACTACCAAACGTGCAAATCCTTTTATGGCAATGGGAACAGCAATTATTGTTGTTATAACACTCGCCATTTCCAATATGTAACGGCAGTTGGCTGTAATCCCTCCTTGTATCTCAACTCCTGTTACACCGCTCAACGACAGTATTGCCAGTGCCAATACAAAAATTATATATATATAGAATGTTATTCTTACTCTTTTCATGGTTAAAATGTTTTTCCTGTAAATGGTGTTCTGTTTACAATGGAGCGTCCAAGTGTTATCTCGTCGGCATATTCCAGTTCGTCGCCCACCGATATTCCTCGTGCTATCATAGACAGTTTGACGTCGTATTGCATAAGTTTACGGTAGATGTAGAAATTTGTGGTATCTCCTTCCATGGTGGAACTCAATGCCAGTATAATCTCTTTTACATCGCCCGAAGCCACGCGTTGAACCAGGCTGTCTATTTGCAAGTTGCTTGGAGAAACACCATCCATTGGTGATATTACTCCACCCAAAACATGATATACTCCCCTGAACTGCATTGTATTTTCGACAGCCATAACATCTTGTATATTCTCTACAACACAAATAAGGCTGTGGTCGCGCGAAGGGTTGGCACAGATGGGGCATATATCACTATCCGAAATGCTATGGCACTCCTTGCAATACTTTGCTTCGCGCTTCAGTCTTGTCATTGCATTCGAGAATCCCTCAACCTCCTCTTCGCTTTTGCGTAGCAGGTGAAGCACCAAGCGCGTGGCTGTTTTTCGGCCGATACCCGGTAGTTTTGAGAATTCATTTACCGCTTTTTCGAGCAGTATCGAGGGATATTCCTGACTCATTTTATAACTAATGCTCTGTTTTCGTTTGCGAAGATACTTAAAATGTTCGCAACGGCGAAATAATTTTAAATAACTTCTTGCAACTCTTGCGCTAATAACTATAAATATAGTTGTTCAGACCTCTTTTTTTTAGCAAAATGCTTTCTCTGTTTCGCTCTTAAAAAAAGAAAATGTATCTTCGCGGTGTAGGAATAGTATATAGCATGCAATATGAAAAAGATGGAGATAAAGAATGCTCGTTTTGTGATAAGTAACAGCGATATTGCAAAATGTCCGCAGGATGGTAAACCCGAGTTTGCATTTATAGGACGCTCCAATGTTGGTAAATCGAGTTTGATAAATATGCTCACCCGAAACGGGAAGTTGGCTATGACTTCATCCATGCCGGGTAAAACATTGCTCATAAACCATTTTATTGTGAATGGTGAATGGTATCTGGTCGATCTGCCGGGTTATGGTTATGCCAAGCGCAGTAAATCGCAGGTTGAACGTTTGGAGCATATAATATCGAGTTACATACTAGAACGTGAACAGATGACATTGCTGTTTGTGTTGGTCGATGTGCGTCTAGAGCCTCAAAAGATAGATATGGAGTTTATCAGTTGGTTGGGAGAGAATGGTGTACCATTCTCCATAGTATTTACTAAGGCCGACAAACTGAAAAAAACCGATTTACGGAACAATGTGGAACATTATAAGAAACATCTTCTGAATGAGTGGGAGGAGTTACCTCCTATCTTTGTAACATCGTCGCAGATTGCTACCGGACGCGACGAACTGCTGGAATATATCGGGAGTGTACTTAACAGTGTTAATAGTGAAGAGTAGTAATATGAGAAGGTTATTTTTAAATATGCTGTTTTTTCTTCTACTCACTTCGTGTGGTGTAGATGGTTATAAGATAAAAGGTAGAATAACAGGTGTTCCCGATGGTACAATGGTGTATATGTCGTTGGTGAATGATGAACTTACCGAGGTTGATTCTGCTGTTGTTCGTGGTGAAAGATTCGAATTCAACGGCAGGCAGGACTCTGCGTCTATGAGAATGATATACTCTTATGTTGCCATGAATGGTGGTCCCATTGTTTTGGAGAACGGAACGATAAATGTTCTGATGGACAAAGAGATTCATCGTACCGGTACTAAACTGAATGACGAACTGCAATATTATATCTCTTGCGAGGAAGAACTCTTCCAACGAAGAATGCTTGTTGCTACGTTGGAAAAGATGGGTGGAGTTGATACATCGCGTCTTGACAGTATGAGAACCATAACCGATATTGCCCACTCCGGTTTTGTAAATGCTGTGTACGACATCGTTAAAAATAATATCGATAATGCACTGGGCGTATATGTCATTACAAAATCGGGCGATATGTTACCTCCATACCGCCTTCATGAATTGATGACTTCCGTTCCGGAGCATCTGCGTAATGAACAGTTCGAGAATGTATATTCGCAGGTACAGATGGAACTCGATAATATTAAACGTGCTGAACTTACATCTGTAGGTAAGCACTACTTCAATTTTGAACTACCCGATATATACGGTAAAAAGGTCCTCTTTTCGAATATCGTAGAGAAAAGCAGGTTTACATTACTCGATTTCTGGGCCAGTTGGTGTCCCCCTTGTCGCATGGAAATGCCAAAGATTAAGAGTCTGTTCGACACGTATGCACAAAGAGGTCTGGCAGTAGTGAGTGTGTCGCTCGATAGTGATACCGAACTATGGCGCGAGGCGGTAGGTGCGCTTGGAATGAACTGGGTACAATTGTGTGATCCTTCTCGTGGCAGTACGGAATTGGCATTTGCCTATGGCGTAAAAGGTATTCCCACCTTGTTGTTGATAGGCAACGATGGTAAAATCGTACTGCGTGGAAACAGCATAGACGATATGGTCGCAAAAATTGAGGTTCTTCTTAAATAGACTGTTTTACGGTTATAGTGAAACGCTTTCTTTCTCAATATCTATACTAAGTGATGCAGGGAAAACTCTCTCGGGGTCGTAGAATAGGGCACAACTCTCTACCATTGCTTTGAGCGATGGTGTAACTGTTCCGTTGAAAATCTCTTTTCCGTTAAGTATAATCTTTATGGGCTCGTTAAGGTTAAAGAGTTTCTCGTTAAGGAAAACTGTTACCTCTCCATTCGTTGCTTGTGAAAAACTCTTGGAGAAGAACATCTCAATTCCTTGCAGGGCATAGGTGCAGGTGTATTTGACATTACGAACATTGAGTGTAATGGTGTTCTTGTCGATACTCATTTCATAGCATGTACGTTCATCGTCATTTTGTGTCGATGGCTTGTTCACACGCAGGTTGTAGAATCCCTCTCTGTGGCGTCCGTACATGTCGTAATTCTCCCAATAGAAATATTGGGGGTGTGGGTTGCGGGTGTGTTGTGCAAGCCATGGAGTGGTGGGGGAGTAGTCGATGCTATGTCCGCGTCCTGCAATAAGTTCAATATAATGTTTATAATAGCCACGATGAAAATAGGCGAGACTATCGGCTGTGGAGCCTGCATTGGCTGTTAGGTAGTTACGCATGAATGCCATATCTTCGGAACCGGTACGCAGTGAGAATGCTATATTTGCTACATTCTCCATGGGGGCGTTCTTTAGTGGTTCACCACCTGCCATGGGACCTGCTCCTGCAAGGTAGTCGGCATAGAACGATGCCAAACGCTGGCTGCCGTAACCTCCTTCGGAAATACCAAAGAAATATATGCGGTTGGCGTCTACATTCTCGTTAAGGAACATCTGACGTAATAATTTCTCCCATGCCCATTGCTTCGATTGTATAGCCCAACGATAATACTCGCCATAGGCATTCGGTATTTGAGGAATAAAGTATATTGCCGGCTTGTAGAACTTGTTCATAGCGAGTTGCAGTCCGGTTTCCCACTCCTGCTCTTTATTGCCTGAGCCATGCATGTACAGGAACATGGGGTATTTCTCTTCTTTGTCGAATGTGCAGTTTGTTCCCCAGTAATAGGGCATTGTGGCATTCTCCTCAAGTGTAGCGGGTAATTGCCAACTGC
Source organism: uncultured Bacteroidaceae bacterium (assembly GCA_964512955.1). Classification (GTDB taxonomy): domain Bacteria; phylum Bacteroidota; class Bacteroidia; order Bacteroidales; family Bacteroidaceae; genus HGM04593. The sequence goes on along the minus strand of CAZEKX010000022.1, from coordinate 20,766 downwards.
CTCTTTTTCTGTTACTCAAGTTGTCGAGTTCAATGAGTCTCTCCTCGTTATGGTTGTTTACTGCTTTGCGCCATGTTTGCCACACCTTGTTGCGTATCACCTCTATTTTATCGTTCTTTATGGTGTTGTCGTTATTGAACGATATGCTTTTTTCGTTGAGTCGGTTGCTGAAGTAGGATATTATACTGCTTTCGGTTTTTTTGTTGAATTTAACCTCTCCGCATCTGTTTGTGGCAAAGAGCAGTGTTACGCCGAATGTTGCGGCTATGCACAAAAGTGTTTTTTTCATGTTCGGTTTTATTGTTTTTTGTTTTGCTGTGCAAATTAATACATATTTTCCTAAAAAATGATTTGTTTGTTGACAAAATTTACCAATTGACCATTAATGTGTCATCTGCTTTTAAAATATTTTTGCAAAATGACGGTATATATAAATAAAATTTATAACTTTGCAAGGATAAACCGTTGAGTTTTGAATAAATAGCGTATTAAAATACAGTTTTGAATATTCTCGGTTTTTCAAATCCTTGTTAGATAAAAGAAAGTTATTTCTTATTTTTTATTGATTGAGGCAACAATCTAAAACTTGTTGTCGCTTTTTTTAACGGTGTTTTACAAACTGGGGAATTATTAAAAATAGATAGGTTTAGATGAAAAAAAGAGGAATTCTTTTGTTTTTCTTCTTAGCAACAATGGCTGTTCAATCTCTGGTGGCACAGAATTTCAAGGTGCAGGGTACTGTTACTTCTGCCGAAGATGGTGAGCCACTTATAGGTGTTGGCGTGTTGCAGGAAGGAACTTCGAATGGTGTTGCTACTGATTTGGAAGGTAATTACGCCATTGATGTAAAGGGTGCATCGCAAGTTGTGTTGGTGTTTTCCTACGTTGGTATGGAGACGCAGACGCACGTGGTAACAGCAGAAACAAAAACACTTAATGTGGTGTTGAGTCCCGATGCACAAGAGGTGGACGAGGTTGTTGTGGTTGCTTATGGTGTACGCAAGAAAGGTACCATAGCGGGTTCGGTATCGACTGTTAAAGCCGACAAAATAGAGAATGTACCAACTGCCGGTTTCGACCAGGCATTGCAGGGTATGACTCCGGGTATGACCGTATTATCGAACTCGGGTGAACCAAGCAAACCGGCAGTGTTCCAGATTCGCGGTATGAACTCTATTAACTCGGGAACAGCGCCACTCTTTATTTTAGATGGTGTACCCATTACCAGTTCCGATTTCAATACAATAAGTCCAGCCGACATAGAATCGGTAAACGTGCTTAAAGATGCCTCTTCGACATCTATTTATGGTGCACGTGCAGCAAACGGTGTGGTGGTGATTACCACCAAACGAGGAACATCGGTCGATAAGGTCGATGTTACATTCCGTTCTCAATGGGGTAAGTCGGCTATTGCCTACGGAAACTGGAATCTCATGAATACTCAGGAACGTATACAATTTGAGAAAGAGATTGGGTTAGACGACGGGCAGGATTACAATTCGCTTGCTCTTACCGATATTAACTGGATGAAGACAGTCTTTAACGACAATGCAAAATTGCAGAGTTACGACATATCGGTGAATCATGCAACCGATAAGTTGAACTACTTTGTTTCGGGTAACTTCTTCGACCAAGACGGTATTGCACAAGGCTCCAAATTCCGTCGTTATAATATGCGTGCAAATGTCGATGCCAAGGTTGCCGGTTGGTTGAAGGTGGGAACAAACTCTATGGTTGCATACGAAGAGGTGGAACAGGCCGATGATGGTCAGTATGCTCTGTATACACCAATATCGGCATGTCGTTTTATGTTACCCTATTGGAATCCATATCAAAAAGACGGTTCTTTGGCTTCGTCGTCCGATGGCACATGGAAAGGTGTGGGTATGAACCCGATAGAGTGGATGGCAAACAACCCTCTTAAAAATAAGAAGTATAAGGCTCTGACAGTGCTTTATGCCGAACTGACTCCATTTAAGAACCTTACCTTGCGTTCGCAGTTCGGTGTCGATTATACACATACCACAGCCGACATGAAATCGTTCCCTTCGTTTTCGGGAAACAACGGCGTGGGTATAGCGGGACGAAGTTCTTTCGATGCTGTATCACTTACAATTACAAATACCGCGAACTATATGTTCGAGATTAATAGAAAACATTCGTTTAATTTCTTGTTGGGACAGGAGGGAGTCGATTATCGTTCCGAGGGTTTCCAACTCATTACTCGCGGACAAAATAACGATGCTTTCACGTCTGTATCATCGGGTACCATGGCTACATCGTGGAGCAACAGCAGTTCAAGTAATGCCTTTTTGTCTTTCTTTGGTCGTGGTGAGTATAACTACGATGGACGTTACTACGTCGATTTCTCTTTGCGTACCGACGCATCATCGCGCTTTGGTAAGGAAAACCGTTGGGCAACATTTTGGTCAGTAGGTCTCATGTGGAATCTGCGTAAAGAGAAATTCATGCAACCAATGGCTAAATGGCTCACCAATGCACAAATTGCGGTGAGTACAGGAACATCGGGTAACTCTACCATTCCCGACTACGACCATTTGGCTCTTGTGGGCAGTGGAGCAAACTATGCCGGTGAGGCAGGTATTGCAACCATCAGTCAGGGTAACAAAAACCTAGGTTGGGAACAGTTGTGGTCTTCGAACATTGCTTTGCATCTCGGTTTCTTCGGACGCGTAAATGCCGACGTGGAATATTATTATAAAAAGACTACCAATATGCTCATGTTGGTTCCCCAGTCCTATGTGAACAACGGTTATGGTTCGCATTGGGACAATATAGGTGCAATGTTAAACAAGGGTGTTGAGTTATCGATAGATATCGATGTCATCCGTACAAAAAACTTCTTGTGGAATGTAAATGCAAATGCATCGTATAACAAAAACGAAATTACCGAACTCTACAACGGGCTCGACGAATATGAATTATCGGGAACAAATACCAAATTGGTTGTAGGACATTCTGTAGGAGAGTTTTATATTAACCGTTATGCAGGTGTAAACCCGGCAAACGGCGATGCTTTATGGTATACAAAGGATGGTGAAATAACAAATGAGTATAACGAGGTCGACAAGGTTCTCATTGGTAAAGATTACATGGCTCCTTGGCAAGGTGGTTTTGGTACTACAATCAGTTGGAAAGGACTTTCGTTGAATGCGCATTTCAGTTGGGTTTCCGACCGTTGGATGATAAACAACGACCGTTTCTTCGAGGAGAGCAATGGTCTTTATACCGGTTACAACCAATCGAAACGTATGCTTTACGATCGTTGGAAGAATCCTGGCGATATAACAGATATTCCTCGTTATGGTATTACTCCTCAAATGGATTCACGTTTCTTGGAAGATGCCTCGTTCTTGCGTCTTAAGAATATTGTGCTTAGTTACAGTTTCTCCGACTCATTACTGAAGAAGACAAGAATTCTGAGTCGTGCAAAAGTTTATGTGCAGGCACAGAATTTGTTTACCTTTACCAACTTCAGTGGTCTCGACCCCGAGGGAACAAGCAATGTCTATGCAGCGCAGTATCCAATGTCGAGACAGTTTACTTGTGGTTTGGAACTGACATTCTAAAAATGAAATGGATATGAAAAGAATAAAAATATACATACTTTTATTTACTCTGTTTTTTGGAGTAACGTCGTGTCTCGACAAATATCCCGAGGATGCAGTTCTTGAACACGAAGCAATAGTAACAATAGATCAGGCAAATCAGGCGGTTGTAGGTATCTATGCATCGTTCTTGAATTCGGCTCTTTATAGTGGATACTTAACGTTGTTACCCGATATTCAGACCGACTTGGTTTATGCTGTAAACGGATATACTAACACCTACGGTGATGTATGGCGTTGGGATATATTGGCAACAAATAAACAGATAGAGGCTGTTTATGGCTCTTTGTACGATGTCATAGGTCGTGCAAACTTCTTGCTCGACAATGCCGACAAACTGAAAACACAACTTAAGGATGACGATGCGCTCGACCTTCTTGAGCAGTATCGCGGTGAGGCTTATTTTGCTCGCGCTCTTGCATACTCGGAACTTATAAAACTTTTCTGTAAGAGTTATGAGAGCAAAGAAGATGCCGAGAATGAACTAGGTGTTGTTCTCACAGAACACTATTATACTAAGGAAAAGATAGAACGTGCTTCGCTCGAAGAATCCTACCAATTTGTTCTCAGAGACCTTGACCGTGCAGCAGAACTGCTTGCAATAGATGAAGATGAATATGATGTATCGACAGACGGTCCCATCTATAATTCAATATACTTCAATGAATATACGGCTTACGCATTGCGTGCGCGTATTGCACTCTACATGAAAGATTATGCCGAGGCCATTAAATACTCATCGAAAGTTATAGATAGTGAATACTACTTGTTGTCGAGTGCAAATACCGAATATGTTTCGGGTTTGAGTTATTACCAGTATATGTGGTCGACCGATAACTCTACCGAAGTGATATGGAAGGTTGGTTTCACCAATACCAACTATGGTGGTCGTTTGGGAACAATATTCTTCAACTACGATTACACTTCGTTTAAACCCGATTATGTTCCTGCCAAGTGGGTACTCGACCTATACGACAGTTACGATATGCGTTACAGTGCATTCTTTGGTGAATACCAAACTGGCTATTCTCATGGTTTGACATGGCCTCTGCTCATAAAATATTGGGGAAATACCGACCTCTACAGCAGCGCGCAATTGTTGAACATGTCTATGCCCAAGGTTTTCCGTCTGTCGGAGCAGTATCTTATTCGTGCCGAGGCTTATTGTCAGCAAGAGACTCCCAACTACTCTAAAGCGGCAAAGGATATATCCAAGTTGCGTGCAGCACGTTACTATTCATATGGTGGTTCTACACCAATGAATGCCGATAATGCAATGACCATAATAGAAGAGGAGCGTGTAAAGGAACTATATATGGAGGGTTTCCGTCTTACCGACTTAAAACGTTGGCACAAAGGGTTTGAACGTACTCCGCAGAGTCAGTCTATCAGCAATGGTAGCAGTCTTAAGATTAAAGCCGATGATGCACTCTTTGTATGGCCCATTCCGCAACACGAACTGGAGTCGCCCGGGGCATCCATAGAACCTAATGAGAGCAATAAATAAATTAGTATAAACCGAAAACAAAGATAAAATGAATAAGTTGATAACAGGTTTTTGTGCTGTGGTGTCGGTACTGTTGTGCTTGGTTTCGTGCAACGAGGAGTATACCACATACAGCGGCCCCAACTATATAATGTTCTCCGATACTATGTATGTTTTTCCGGTGCAGAACAATGAAGACTATTTCGATATTCCGGTTGCCACAACACAAGCATGCGACTACGATCGTACTCTTGCTGTGGAGGTTGATATCACCGGTACAAATGCCATTGAGGGGAAACACTACGATTTGGAGTCGAACACCATTACAATAAAGGCAGGGGAACGTGCTACTAATCTGCGTGTACGTGGCTATCACGACAATATAGATGTTTACGACTCTTTGGGAATATCTTTGCGTCTTATAACGAAAGAGGATACAAAGTGGGACCTTTATGGAACTGAGACAAATGTGATACTGCAAAAAGCGTGTCCATTCGATATAAATACCTTTACAGGTTATTGTGTCCTTACATCTACCTACATAATGAACTACATGACAACTACCGATATGAGACTTGTACGTTCCGAGGTAGACTCTGAAAATGAGAATACAATAATTTTGCGCGACTATTTCTATAATGGATACGATGTCAGAATAGAATTTGAAACAGATGATATTCTGAATCCTCTTATAAAATTCGAAGACCAACCTTTTGGTCCCACATCCGAGGCATTTAATACTCTTTATGGCGATGGTGTAATAAATATGAAACAGCCATCGGCATATACATCGTATTATAGTTCGTGCGAAAAATTCATACTTCAGTATATGACTCTATATGTTCCCGGAATGGCAGAGGGTACAAATGTGGTAGGTACATTTATAAATGCAGTAGAGTGGATTAGTGACGATGAGGCTGAAAAACTAAAGCGTGAGGGTTATTAATTTTATAGAAGAAAAAAGTAGAATTATGATAGATTTTATAAAGAGACTTTCTGTCGGTATAATGGTTCTTGCTGTTGGAGTATTTGTCGCATGTTCCGACGACGATAACTCGGGGCAAGGGGCATTAACACCTTTATTCCCGGAGCCATTGAAAATACAGTGTGAGGCGGGTGTCACAAAGAATCTGGAATTTGATGTCGATATGAATTGGCGTCTCTCTTCGAATGTAATATGGTGTGAACTATCAACCGATAACGAGACTTTCTCTTACAATATATCGGGGAAAAGTGGTGAACAAAATGTATATGTTCGTGTAAGTGATGCTGCCCAAGATTTCAAAGAGACAACAGCAAACTTAACTCTTACGCGTAACGGACAAGACGAGGTAATGGGAATCGTATATCGCGCTCCGAAAGGATATAGTTTGCATGTAGTGGATGGCAATGGCGAAACAATGGAGTCTGTTGCAATACCGTCAAACGGCTTCTTGAAATTCGATGTCGATGCAAATTTCAATTTCGGTGTAACGGAATATCCCGACTGGTTAAGCGAACTCGACGTAACAGCCAAAGAAAATGAACTCTACAATAAGAGTTATGCCGTTACTGTTCTCGAGGAGTATGAACCTTATCCAATGACCGGAACAATTATGTTTGTCGATGAACATAACAGTGTTTCGTATCCCTACGAGATATCGTATAGTGGTATGGAGCCACAGACAATAAAAATATCGGGAAACAGTACTTGGGGTTGGAATCTCTCTTCCGACGGAACAGTTTTCACAACAAACACTTCCATTTCGGGTACTACAACTGTAAATGAAGGTTATGTTTCATACAATGTACGATGCTTGAATTATGACCGTAAATTCGTATGTTTCGAGGAAGTAGAAAACAAGCTCAGGTTAATGACAAATGAGGAGTCGTGGTTGAATGTTACTGTCGATAACGAAGATATATCCAAAGTTATTGTTACCGGTGATGCTTATCCTGCCGAAACAGAAGGTTCGCGTAAAGCCTATCTCTATGCTGTGCCTGTAAATGCATACGATGCTTTCATGGAGCAATTTGCCTTGGCAACAGACTTGTCGTTTGTAGATGAAACATACAACAATGTAATGATGGAGGTTACTCAAACAAGCGACTATGTCGACTTGACAGTTGGGTTTGATATTGTCGATAACTCAATGAATGTTATTGAGTGCTTTGAGGAGAGCGACGAAGCTATACTTACAATGCTTAACGAGAAATATGCGATAGAAGATGTCTTTGCTGTTTCTGTAGACTTTGGAACATATCTAAATATCAATACCAAACTCAACGAGGAGCGTTGGGAGGGTTGGAAAACAGAAAATATCATCCTGCTCGATACCGATGGCAATGAGATAGACAAGGCCTCTATTAATAAATACGAGGTTGCCATGAATAGCGAGAACGAGTATTATATAGCATTTAATGCACCCACAGAGCCAATTATTGTTCTGTTGAAGAACAACGACGGTACTTATAATAAGGCTTTGGTTGTGAAATCGGGTATAGTACTCGACCCGGGAACAGGTTTCGATGTAAGATACTTTATGACAGAAACTGTTTCCTGCGCTCTTGAGACCGATATGGATATTGCGGCAATGATTATAGAGAAATTCAATGTAAATGAAATCTACTCGGTAACACAAAAGATAGGACGCACTTTGTATATAACACCTCGTTTGACCGAAGATCAATGGGATGTCGGCAATTTGGATGCCACAATCCTTGTAGATATCGATGGTAATACAATAAAGCATGCCGATGTCTCTTTTGAAGGTGGTCAGGACCCCTACAACAACGATTACTATTATGCATCGTTGAAGGTGAAAAAGACACCTATTATAATGGTGTTTGTAGGTAAAGATGGAAACAATATTAAGGCAATGGTTGTGAAACCTGCATAATGTATGAGTGTTTAACGAATATTTGAAAGACAATGAATATAAAAAGCACATATTTATCTCTTCTTATCTTAGGATTACTTACGATAGGAATTATTGGATGTTCCGACGACGATGATAATGTACTGCTTGAACAGTATGGTTATGTACAGTTCAAAGTGGCAAAGAGTGCGTCGCTCAATGTTACCAAGAGTAATGAAACACGTGCTGTGGGTGAACTAAGCAAACTTTCCGAGGCACATAAAATTACTGTTGTCATGCAGAATGGCGGTTCTACTATTTCGCAGACATTGGTGCTGAACTCATACAATGCCGAAAATGCGGAATATGGTCTGTATAGCGAAAAACTGCAACTTCTTGCCGGTGATTATGCTATTATAGGTTACTATATTTATGACAGGCTCGACAATGAGTTGCTTGCAGGTACTGTAACCGACAATAAGTTTACCGTTATTGCTGGTGGATTGACTGTAAAAGATGTTCCGGTCGATGTTACTCCCAAGGGATTGGTCTCTTTCCGTCTCGTAAAGGATTTTGTTAAGACACGTGCTGTTGACGACGAAGATGCATATACCTTTGATAACATAAAGGTTGTAGATATATCGGTAAAGAACCTGTTTACACAAGAGATTACAACATTTGAAAAGATAAAGGTTAATTATACCGAAGATTTTAAAGAGGGTTCTGCCGATGAAACTCTCTATCCCGGTGCAAACGCCGAGACTGCATACGGTGAGTGTGATACTGTTGTGTGGCTTAAAGCCGGTACTTATACCATTAGTTCATATAAGACATACTCCGATAAAAATGCAAAGACTACTCTCGAGGTTGCTTCGGTAAAGACCGACAAGTCATTCGTTGTCAATGATAATACCGAAACCAAAGATGTTGAGGTTCCTATCTCTCTTTCGGAAACTGCTGAATATATCAAAGATTACATGGCACTGAAGGAGATTTGGACAGCACTCGATGGTCCTAATTGGCGTTATGTAGGCGATGTATATGCCGATGGTTCAAACTGGAATTTTAACAAAGATATTGATATGTGGGGCGACCAGCCGGGTGTTCAGTTGCTTAGTAACGGTCGTGTGGCTTCTTTGTCGTTGGATGGCATGGGTGCAAAAGGTGTTGTCCCCGATGCAATAGGACAATTAACCGATTTGGTGATATTCTCTTTGGGAACTCACTCCGATAAAATTGGCGGTCATCTTTTTGAGAATGCAGGTCCTTCAATGTCCGATGAGCAGAAAAAGGCTATACGTTACGATTACGAGAAGAAATTTCTTGAGAAGGATTTTCGTTTGGGATTCTCCGAAATGTGGCAGAAGACAATTGAAATGGACCCCGATGCCACTCCCATTAAGCGTAGTGGTATATCGCTGAAGAGTATTCAGTTTGGAGATCTTACAAATGGTATCGTAGGTATCTCCAAGGCTATGATGCGCTTGACAAATTTGGAACAATTCTATATAGCCAATGCTCCAATAGAGTATGAAGGTTTCTTCAGAGATATTGAACCCTCCTCTCCGTTCTACGAAGGACGAGATACACTCAGTTGGGGTAAAATGGCAAGTCTCACCGATTTGGAAATCTATAACTGCCCCAATCTTACCGCTCTTCCTATGGATATGTTGGCGCAACTGCCGGAACTTATTCAGTTGAACGTGGCTTGTTGTAAAGGTATCTCGGCTGAACAACTGAAAGCCGATTGGGAGACTTTAATAGGAGGTGCATGTTGCAAGAAGATACAAATTCTGTACATGGGATATAATAATCTCGAAGAGTTACCCGAACACTCTCTGCTCAAAGAGATGGAGAAACTTAGTATGCTCGATTTGGCAAGTAACAAAATTAAGAAACTTCATGCATTTGGTAAGGATATAAACCTTGCAAAGATTTATCTCGACAATAATGAGATTACCGAAATTCCTAATGTCGATGGATACTTCTGCGGTTATTCACAAATGGAGTCTTTCTCTTGTAGTAATAACAAGATAAAAGTGTTCCCCGATATCTTCAATGCAAAATCGGTATATGTTATACAATCTATCGATTTCTCATACAATGAGATAAGTGAGTTTGAAAAAGGTGAGAATTTCCGTGGCTTGAACGTGGGACAAGTAGACCTCTCCGACAACCATTTAGAGACTTTCCCGGGAATACTTTTCAAAAAGAATTCTCCTATGAGATATCTTATACTTGCAGGAAACGGAATGAAGAAGATACCCGATGGCTCTATGAAAGGTGAATATGCTTATCTGTTAGAGGCTCTCGACCTTACATACAACAATCTTACCGAGTTGTCCGACGACTTCTATGCCGTACGTCTGCCATATCTCACCGGTTTGGATTTGAGTTACAACAGTTTCTCGGAATTCCCGACAGCACCTTTGAGTATCAGTACGCTACAGCGCTTCTTTATTCGTCATCAACGCGATGCCGAGGGTAACCGTTGCTTGCGCGAGTGGCCCACAGGACTCTATCGTTGTCCCTCATTGGCATTCTTCTGCATCGGTTCAAACGATTTACGTAAGATAGAGGACACTCTCTCGCCATACATATACTATTTCGAGATTGCCGACAACCCCAATATATCCATCGATGTAACAAGTCTATGTCCTTATATATCGGCAGGTTATCTTATGCTCATATACGATAAGACACAGGATATACGTGGATGTAGCGCATTGAATCTGGAAGACTAATTTCTTAAATTGTAAAAAATGGAAACTATGATAAAACGGTTATTAAGAATAACTTTGAGTGTTGTTGTCGCTCTGTCGTTTGTAACGGCTTGTAGCGAAGATGATGATGCTTTTTCGGGTTTCACCGTAAATAAGAGTGAGTTTACTATTGCTGCCGAGGGTGGTGCCGAAACATTCCTTATAGAGTCCTCGACACGTTGGGTGACTGAGACCTCTGAACCTTGGTTGTCGGTTTCACCTGCCAACGGTATTGGTGTAGCCGAGTGTGAAATTAAGGTCGATTCCTCGTTGGTGAATGATGTGCGTACTGCCACAATACGTTTTACACCCGAAAATGAAGAAACACATGTTGTAACTGTTCATCAAACAGGGTTTGGGAAAATAATATCTGTTGAGGAGAGCGATGTAGAGATAAACTCCTCGGCTAAATACGATGAACGTTTCTTTGAGGCTGTTGTTACCACAAATATTCCTTTTAAGGTAAATATAGATTATCAGGGCGAAGAGGTCGATTGGCTTACTGCCGACGAGTTTGAGATAAATCTTGACCGTGGTGCTCGTCCACGTACTGTGAAGATTCGTTTCGACTGGAAAATGAACTTTGTACCCGAAGAACGTATTGCCATGGTTAACTTTGTCCCGGTAAATGAGAGCGACATATTAGAAACACCTGCAACGCTTACACTTAAACAGAAAGCGGCACAACGCATAGAAGATAACCGTCTTGGCGACTCTATTGCTCTGCTCACCATTTATGAACGATTGAACTCCGATAGTAATCCTTGGGATACAAGCGAGAATATGCGAAATTGGGATAATGTCGTTTTATGGGAGGCAAATGACGAGGATTTGCCATGTCCCGAGGCTGTTGGTCGTGTACGCTCTGTATCTTATTTTATGTTTAAAACAAATGAGAGTATTCCTCAAGAGGTACGTTACCTTAAATATCTTGAATCGCTCAATATATCGACAAATACCAATACCATGCTTTTGAGTATCGATTTGGGAAGTGAGATATGCGAACTCGACTATTTGAAGGAACTTACACTGTTTTCATACGGTCTTGTGTCGCTTCCCGACGATTTTCACAAACTTGGAAACAGTCTTGAGTATCTCGATTTGAGTGCAAACAATTTTGACGATATCCCATCGATGCTTACACCCGAGAATTTTCCTAAACTTAAAACAATTAGAATGGTTGCTTCGCGTCGTTGGACAACGAGCGATTTGCGTAAAGCCGATAACTACGAGAATGGTTTAGGATTGCACTTCAATACCGAAACAAATAACTCTCTACGTCGTCTGCTGTTGTGGGAAAATCTCGAGGAACTGAGCCTCTCCAACTGCTATATGGAGGGTAGTATCCCCGATTTTAAGGTGGGTGAAGATGGTGTGGTTGCATATACTCAGGCCGATGTAGATGCTTTTGGAGGTGATACCATTCAGTATCTTGCCGACAATAATATGCCAAAGATTCTGCCAAACATGAGGCATCTGGCACTGAACCTGAACTTCTTTACCGGTAAACTGCCCGACTGGCTTCTCTACCATCCCTATTTGTTGGAGTGGTATCCCGAACTTCTCGTCTTCAATCAACAGGAACAGGGACGTAACTCAAATGGAGAATTGGTACGTTTCGATAATACTCCTACAAGTTTCGATTACTATTACAGTGTATTCCCGGGAACAAGGGATAAGTATGAATTTAAAGATGAAATAACCGAGTAATATGAAAAAGATATATCTGTTTGTAACATTGCTATCATCGTTGTTGGTGGCTTGTTCCGATAACTCGTTCACTAGTGAGTTGCCAGAAACCGATGCTCCCGAGACATTACTGCCCGATGAAGTTATAGAAGGTGAACTGCTCGTTAAGTTTGTGCCGGAGATGAGCGATATCCTCGATGCGACATTGAATCGTGAGACAAAGACACGTTCCGGTATCCCTTCTACCGACGAGGTACTTGCAATACTGGGAGCCTACAGTTTTGAGCGTGTATTTCCTGTTGATGCAAAGAATGAGGAGCGTACACGTGAAGCAGGCTTGCACCTGTGGTACAGAGTGCTTTTCGACGAGAATACTAATCTGCAGGAGGCAAAAAAGAGCCTCTCCCTTTTGGGCGAAGTCTCAAAGGTTCAGTGTAATAGAAAAATATACAGTTTGAACAATAAGCGTCCGGTTGTTATGACAAGTGAGGGTGGTGAGGACGTTACAGGTGGTTATGATTTTAACGACCCGGAACTTTATCGTCAATGGGGTTACATAAACCGTGGGGGCTACTCCTTCGAAAAAGATTGGGCAAAAACCATAGCAGGCTGCGATGTTGGTTGCGAGGATGCTTGGAAATTATGTACAGGAGACCCATCGATAATTGTTGCTGTAATGGACGAGGGTGTGATGTATAATCACCCCGACCTTGTTGCTAACATGTGGGTAAACGAAGGTGAGGAGTTCGATACTGGAAAAGATGCCGATAGTAACGGTTATAAAGAAGATAAACATGGATATAACTTTGCAACCGACCGAGGCTATATATCTACCACCGGTTCAAACGACTCGGGACATGGAACACACGTAGCAGGAACAATCGCTGCTGTTAACAACAATGGAATAGGTGTGTGTGGTGTTGCCGGTGGTAATGCCGCTACAGGTGAACAAGGTGTAAAGATAATGTCTTGTCAAATATTCGATGATAGTTATGTGGCATCATTGGTGCAAGAGGCAAAGGCAGTGAAGTATGCAGCCGATAACGGTGCAACAATCCTTCAGTGTAGTTGGGGATATATGTCGCCTGTGGCAAATCCCATAGATGGTTTCACTCCCGGTCCGGCAACAGACAAGGAGTGGGAAACAATGTATCCTTTAGAGAAAGAGGCATTTGAATATTTTATAAATAATGCAGGTTCTCCCAATGGTGTTATAGATGGCGGTATAGTTGTCTTTGCTGCAGGAAATGAGTTCGCAAGTGAACCTTCCTATCCAGGAGCCTACCATAAATTTATCTGCGTCTCGGCATTAGCAGCCGACTATACTCCTGCTACTTATACCGATTATGGTGCAGGAATAGACTTGTCGGCTCCCGGAGGCGATGGAGACTATTATGGTGCAATTGGCGACCACTCCGACAGCGAGGGTATGATATATTCCACATTGGTGGTAGAGGGAAAACCATCGTATGGCTATTACGAAGGTTCGTCAATGGCTTGTCCTCATGTATCGGGAGTAGCGGCACTCGGATTGTCGTATGCAGCAAAATTGCGTCGCCATTTTAAGGCCGAAGAGTTTATTGAACTCATGTATAGCACTGCTACCGACCTCGACCCCTATTTTACAGGCGATAAATTGTCTCATTACAACCATTCGTCGCCCGGTTCATTACCAACAAAAACCCCTCTGTCCCAATATGTCGGTAAGATGGGTAAATTGGCAAATGCTGCGGCTTTGTTGAACGCAATAGCCGATTCAGGTTCATCCATGAAACTACCAAATGTATATATATCGCCCGAAGAGACAGCCACAATAGACCTTGCCGGCTTTTTTATAAACGGAGAATCTCTTACATATACAGGCACTATAGCCAATGAAACTATTGCAACGGTTGCTGTTTCGGGTACAATACTTAGTGTTACCGGTGTCAAGACTGGTGCAACACAACTCACTGTAACAGTTGATAATGATACACAGCACACCGTAACAGTGGTGGTTCGTGAAGGTGCAAATCAGAACGGTTGGATGTAATATATTACTATGCGTTTGAGTTGTCTGACATATCTGTTCTCTCTAATGGTTGCTCTTTTTAGTCTAGGAGTTGCCGATGCGCAGGTACGTCGTTTGTCGCGGGAAGCAATAGACTCAATACGCAACATAAAACCATTTGATGAACAAAACAGGGTGTTGGTTTTCGAGGAAACATTGTACGACATGGGTGCAATATTCGAAACCGATACTTTGCTGGAGAAATATTTTACGTTTAATGTCGGTAATAAAGAGGTTACAATAACAAGGATTACAACATCGTGTGGGTGTGTAGTTGTCGATTATCCGAAGCAGGTATTGCACCCCGGAACAAAAAATGAAATTAAAGTAATGTTTAATCCCAAAGGGATGGCAGGAACGGTAAATACAGATATCTTTGTCTATACAACACTATGCGATAAACAACCTACGTCGCGTTTATGTGTCAAGGGTAATATACTTGCTGCAGATGAATGGGATTTTCTGCCTCATAAGACAGGAACATTGCGATTTAAACAAAAAGAGGTTGTTTTTGATATTGTAAATAGTGCTCAGAAACCATCGATGCGTATTCTTTGTGCCAATGTGGGAACCACGCCACTTGAGTTGTCTGCAACATTATTGCCACCATACGCAACGTTTCGTACCGAACCATCACAACTAGAACCGGGTTGCGAGGGCGATATTATAATAACAATAGATGGTAAAGATATCCCCGAGAATGTAACCGGCAACATGCAATTTCGTATTGTAATGGATGGTGTCAATGGGTCTCCTCTGGAGCGTACATTAAAAGTATTGATAAAACAGATAAATAAATAAAAATTATATGAGAACTATTTTAAGAGTAATGACATTGTGTGTGTTGCTAATCGGCATTCAGAGTTGTTCCGATGACGATAATAATACACCTCTTCCCTCTCTCGAGGTCAATTATACCAATATAGCAGGTACATGGATGCTTGCAGAATGGAATAATGGAGAACCTGTCCCCGAGGGCACATACTGCTATATCACTTTCGATCGTAGGGATAAAGTCTTCAAGATGTATGATAATCTCAATAGTATGTATGCCAACTGCGTAACAGGTGAGTATAGCATCGAAGAGGATATATATCTGGGATATATCATCGATGGCGAGTATGATTACGAAAATGGTAATTGGAACAATTCATACATTGTAACAGAACTGCACGAGTTCTACATGGTGTGGAGAGCGAAAAATGACAAAGATAATATCTGTAAATATGTGCGTTGTGACGAGGTCCCACAGCACATTATAGATGAAGCACGAGTTATAGAGTAATTGATTTACGAACAAAACATATCTTTTGTTGTTTTATTTATCGACGAAGCATATAAAAACTATCGCAATTAATTGCGATAGTTTTTATAATAGTCTGGTTAAAATGCAAATGAATGTAAAAAAAACGTTTATTATGCATTTAATTAAAACATTTTGTTTACTTTTGCAAAAATAATACGCGCTACTATGTTTCAGGGCACGTTTTTCATCGAAACAATCAATTACATTTTCAGATAAATATAAACAATCTCAAATATTGAGATCTGTTTTTCAACAACAACTATGTATCATATTGAACATTTGAGAAGCAAGGATTTGCAGGAACTGCAATCTATTGCAAATGATTTGGGTATCAAAGGCGTAAAATCGTTGGAACGTGATGAGGTTATATATCGTATCCTCGACAGTCAGGCGTTACAAAGCAGCCAGGCAGGTACATCTGCTGTAAAAAAAGAGGAATATCGTATGAATCGTCGTAACCATAAACGTACTCGTATCTCTTCGGACCAGTCGGCAAATAAGGTATATACAGCCACAGGTGATAAGGCCGTAAAGTTAGATAAGAATGAACCAAGGAAGGTAAAAGAGGACATCGTGGTATCTGTGCCTTCTAAAGCCGAAACACCGGTAACAATCGAAGAGAAGGTGCAACCTGTTGTTGCCACAGAAAATACGGAATCAGTTCCTGTTGTTGCAGAGCCTGTTGCCGAAACTACTCCCAAGAAACGCGGACGCAAACCAAAGGCAAAACAAACCGAAGAGAAAACTGAGCAACAGCCCGAGGCAACTGCTCAAACCGAAACAGCACCTGCTATTGCAGAGCCTGTTGCCGAAACTACTCCCAAGAAACGTGGACGTAAACCAAAGGTAAAACAGGTCGAGGAACAGACAGAGCAACAACCCGAGTCGGTTATCTCTACAGAGGGCGATTCAAGTGAAACGTTTGTTGCCATCGAAGACCTGCCTACAGACAAGGAGAATATCCCCACTGAATTAATAGATAAATTCGAGAAACATACCGATACATCGACGCAACAAGGCGCAGTACATAACAATAACGACCGTCAAGGACGACGCCAGCGTTTCGACAGAACACGTCAAGAGGCAAACGATGCACATGTGCCACATCCTCAGTACGATTTCACCGACATATTGCGTGTCGAGGGTGTACTCGAAACTATGCCCGATAATTACGGCTTCTTACGTTCATCCGATTATAACTATTTGGCATCGCCCGACGATGTATATGTTTCGCAGTCGCAAATAAAACTATATGGTCTCAAGACCGGTGATGTGGTCGAGGGGTTTATTCGTCCCGCAAATGCCGGAGAGAAATATTTTCCTCTTGTAAAGGTAAACAGAATAAACGGTTTGTCTCCCGAACTGGTACGCGACCGTGTGGCATTCGATAATCTTACACCGCTCTTCCCCGAAGAGAAATTCACTCTTTGCGCCGGTAACTACGACAACTTGTCGGCACGTGTGGTAGACATGTTCTCTCCAATTGGTAAGGGGCAGCGCGGACTTATTGTAGCGCAACCCAAGACCGGTAAGACAATGCTATTGAAAGATATTGCAAATGCCATTGCCGCAAACCATCCCGAGGCATACATGATAATGTTGCTTATAGATGAGCGTCCCGAGGAGGTTACAGACATGGCACGTAGTGTGAATGCCGAGGTTATAGCCTCTACATTCGATGAACCGGCTGAACGCCATGTGAAGATTGCAGGGATAGTGTTGGAACGTGCCAAACGAATGGTGGAGTGCGGACACGATGTTGTTATCTTCCTCGACTCTATAACACGTCTTGCACGTGCCTATAATACTGTATCACCGGCATCAGGTAAAGTGTTGTCGGGTGGTGTAGATGCCAATGCTCTGCACAAACCCAAACGATTCTTTGGTGCCGCGCGTAACATTGAGAATGGAGGCTCGCTCACTATTATTGCTACTGCACTTATAGATACCGGTTCAAAGATGGACGAGGTGATATTTGAAGAATTCAAAGGTACAGGTAACATGGAGTTGCAACTCGACCGTTCACTTAGCAACAAACGAATATTCCCTGCTGTGAATATTGTTGCTTCCAGCACACGTCGCGACGATCTTCTTCACGACCGTCATACACTCGATAAGATGTGGATTCTTCGTAAGTATCTTGCCGACATGACACCTATGGAGGCTATGGAGTTTGTAAAAGACCGTCTCGAAAAGACAAAAGATAACGAAGAGTTCCTAATGAGTATGAATTCATAAAAGAATAAATAGTATAAACCTATCCAAGTGTAACCCATATAAAAAACAGAGATAGTCATTGATTCAATGACTATCTCTGTTTTTTATATGCTTTTCTTTAGAACGGCAGGTCGTCAGCCTCGTTTTGTGTGTTAAAGTCCGCTGCACTTATCTTGGGCGCACTCACTTGTGGGGCATCCATGGGTGTGGTAGCGGGAATGGGTGCTGTGCCACGCTCCACGCGCCATGCACGAATATCGTTGTACCAACGACCGTTGTACTCGCGTGCGTTGATGTCGAAAGATACTGTCATCTCCTCACCGGCCTGTATGTTAAACTGTGCTATTTTGTCTGCTCCGAACACATTGAAACATATTTTACGTGGATACTGCTCATGTGTCTCCAATACATATTCCTGCATTTTCCACTCGTTTCCTGTCTTCGATGTACCGCCTCTTGGCTCAAGTACTGCAATAATTTTTCCTGTAATTTCCATAATTTGTTTTATAATAATGGGCGAATTTACTTCATTTATCCGAGAAAATCCACTTTTTTACCGCTTTTTACTCAAAAAATATGATAAAGAAATAGGAACGAATTAAAAAAGTTAAGAACAGTTGCTTTTTATGTCGCCCGATGTTTTTATGAGTCAACTTAAATAACTTCTAAAAAAATAATAATTTAATAAAATTAAAAACAGTTTCTTTGCGTTCATATCAATTTAGTATTATCTTTGCTTTTATTATAGTGCATGTAGTGTGTACGTAAAAATGTTTGAAAAATTATAAAATCTAATATTATGAACTTTACAGTATCGAGTTCCCAATTATCTTCGCGCTTGCAGACAATAAGCCGAGTTATTAATTCCAAGAATGCAATTCCTGTATTGGATTGCTTCCTTTTTGAGTTGCAGGGTACAAAACTTACGCTTACAGCGTCCGACCCCGACAACACCTTAAGTACTTCGTTCGACGTGGTCGATTGTTCCGAGGATTTCAGTTTTGCAATATCTTCGAAAATACTTATAGATTCTTTGAAGGAGATATCGGAGCAACCTCTCCGTTTCGAGGTTAACAAGGATACTCTTGAACTCACAATCTACTATCTGAACGGTAAGTACAGCATGGTTGGCAAAAATGCCGATGAATATCCTTCGGCTCCTGTGCTTGGCGAGGATGCAGTAAAAATATCTATCCCTACACGTGTGCTTGCCAGTGGCATATCTTGCTCTCTGTTTGCTGCTGCCGACGACGAGGTACGTCCGGTGATGTGTGGTATATATTTCGATTTTACTCCCGATAATGTTGCTTTTGTGGCATCCGATGGCCACAAATTGGTGCGTTGTCGCGACTACTCTGCTGAAGGTGCCGAAAAATCGGCGTTTATCCTTCCTAAAAAGCCCGCAACACTGCTCAAGAATTTACTTGGCAAGGATGAGCAAGAGGAGGTTGCTGTTGAGTTCGACGGACGTTTTGCAACATTCTCTATGGGTGAGTACGAACTGGTTTGCCGTCTGCTCGACGGTCGTTACCCCAACTATAATGCAGTTATTCCTCAGAATAATCCTCATAAACTAACTGTAGACCGTGTTGCTCTCATTGGTACATTGCGTCGTGTGGCTATTTTCTCATCTCAGGTGAGTCTCATAAAGTTGCATATCGAGGATGGTAAAATAGTTATATCGGCTCAGGATACCGACTTCTCTACATCGGCAGAGGAGAGTATTACTTGCAGTTACGATGGCGCACCCATGAATATTGGTTTCCGCGCTTCGTTCCTCATAGATATTCTGAATAATATACCCGGACAAGACGTTGTTATTGAACTTGCCGACCCATCACGCGCCGGTGTAATTGTTCCTGCAGAGCAGGTAGAAAAGCAAGAACTGCTCATGCTGTTGCTCCCGGTGATGATAACAGAATAAAATAAACCATATGCAAACCTTGAACATGCCTTGTCTGCAAGGTGTTCAGGGTTTGTTGTGAATAATAACACTATCGAAAACAGCAATGAAACTGAATCTTAAAAATCCCATAATATTTTTCGACCTTGAGACTACCGGTGTAGATATATCCAAGGATAGAATTGTGGAGATATGCTACATAAAGGTTTTCCCCAATGGTAACGAGGTGTCACGTACCATGCGTATAAATCCAGGTATGCACATACCGGAATCCTCTTCGGCTGTTCATGGTATAACCGATGAAGATGTAAAGGATTGTCCGCATTTCAAAGATGTGGCAAAGGAGATAGCAAATGATTTCATAGGTAGCGACATTGCCGGTTTTAACTCCAACCGTTTCGATTTACCCCTACTTGCCGAGGAGTTCCTTCGTGCGCAGGTAGACATAGATCTCAGTCGTCATCGTGCAATAGATGTACAGGTGATATATCATAAATTGGAGCAACGTACTTTGTCGGCAGCATATAAATTCTATTGCGGTGCCGAACTGGAGAATGCTCATAGCGCACTTGCCGATACACGTGCCACATACGAAATACTGCAGGCGCAGTTGGACCACTATCCCAACGAACTTAAGAATGATATGGATTTTCTTGCCGACTACTCTTCGTTTAACCGTAATGTCGATTTTGCTGGTCGCATGGTGTATGACGATGCCGGTAACGAGGTATTTAACTTCGGACGTTATAAGGGTGAACGTGTTGCTGCGGTGTTGCAACGCGATCCGGGTTACTATGCCTGGATGATGAACGGTGATTTTACACTTAATACCAAGCAGGCGCTTACCAGAATAAAAATACGCGATTTCAAAAAATAAAAATCTAAGA